>JANOHG010001194.1:0-1021 GCA_031406375.1 Archangiaceae bacterium
GGTGCCGTCGCCTTCGAAGGTTGCTGAGCTTTTCGAGATCAACAGGTCGAGCGCGTACCGCTGATCCGCCACCGAGGCGTGCCGATTCTCTTCCCACGTGCGCCCACCCCACAGCACGTTCCACCTGCCTTGTACGGGCAGCCGCAGCTTCGTCTTCACCGAAGTGTTCTCATGCGGGCTGGGTGACTCGGTTGCCGCCGGGCGCGCCGACGCGGCGACGAGCTGCAGGTTGGCATCCCACGTCCATTGCAGCTCGACGCCGCGCGCAAAGAGGCTGAACACCGACAGGCGGGTGTAGAGAGTCATCGCGCCGCGTGCCTGCACCTTCTCAGAGCCCACCCGTAGCTCGACACCGAAGTCGTTCTTCACCTTGCGCGCGTAGCCTGCGAGCCCTTCGACGCTTCCGAATTGCCGGCGCAGCGCGGGCCCCGACTGGGCCCAAAGCGGGGCGATCTTTCCCTCAAAGAACTGCGCGGTGAATTCGCGACCCGTCGCAAGCGCAGGGGATGCATCGCTTTGGCCCCAGGTGAGGGCTGGCCCCAGCAACGCCATCAGCGCAACGGTGCGCACCAGGAAACACCCCTTCACTCGAATGGAATCAGACCCACCTTGTCACCCGGCTTCGCCTCGAGCAGCTCTTTGGCGCGCGCCGGCAAATGCACCACTTGGTCTTCGAAGCGCACCGAGCATCGCACCGCCCGAAAGCGATTCTTGCCCGACGCTTTTTCCCTACCCACCAGCATGTCGTCGCCCTCATCGAGCTCGAAATCGTCAGCCGACACTTTCGCCGTGCGGTGTCGGCGAACCAGCGAGATGTCCTTCACGTCGGCCTCGTAGTGGGGGCCTCCGTCGAACGGGTCAATGTGGTTGACGTATTTGAAGCCGATTCGTTCGAGCATCCGCTGCACGCCGCGGGTGTCGGCGCCCACTTCTCCAATCAGCTTCTGCGCGCGTTCGGGAAACAAAGAGGCGTAAAGGTCAGAGGAGGGGAACAACTCTTTGATGAACTCTTTGTTTCGTC
>JANOHG010001225.1:0-2084 GCA_031406375.1 Archangiaceae bacterium
TCCAGCTTGCGCGCCAGCCCCGCCGAAGCCGTCCGTATTTTCTTGTTATGACCCGACCCGCCCTCTGCATTGTATGTCTTTGGAGCACCCTCACCATGGCCGCTGAAGAAAATCCCTGGCAGACGCAACGCACGGATCCGATTCTGATCAAGACCCGCGCGCGTCCCGGCTCGAACGTGAAAGAGATCTGGGCAGAAGGAAAGATCGCCGCCGCGCCGATCGACATCCAGAACGCGATCACCGACGTGAACCGGTTCACCGTCTTCATGCCGTACATGACCGAGTCGCGCTTCGTGGGCGGCACGGACCCCGACGGAGCGCAGTACACCTACGCAAAGCTCGACGTGCCGGTGCTGTCGCCGCGCGACTTCGTCCACAAGGCCTACCTCGATCGCGACGCCGCGAAGGATCCCGAGGGCGTGTTCGAGACCCACTGGTTCGCCGTTCCCAACAAGGTCCCCGAAAGATCCGGCGTCGTGCGCCTGAAGATCAGCGAGGGCCGCTGGAAGGTGACCCCGTCTGCAGACGGCCGGTCGGCGCACGTGGTGTACCGACTGTGCGTGGATCCCGGCGGAGCGATACCGGCGTTCGCGGCCAACCGCGCCAACGCGAACGGCCTCACCGACACCTTCAAGAACATCGAGGGCGAGGCGCAGCGTCGGGCAGCCACTCGCCTCGCCTCGGCTGCTACTTCTTCACCCCGCCCACCAGCCAACCCTTCTCTAGCGCCTTGAGCACGGCGCGCGTGCGGTCCCGCACTCCCAGCTTCGACATGATGCTCGACGCCTGGTTCTTGACCGTGCCCTCGACGGTGCCCAGCGCATCGGCGATCTCCCGGTTGCTGTAGCCGCCGGCCATCAGCCGCAGCACCTCGAGCTCGCGCGCGCTCAGCTTGTCGGGCAGCTCGGCCGCCTCGAAGGTGTTGCCCTGCTCTTTCACGTACCGCTTGGCCCGCTCGGTGATGCCGGGAAGGACTAACGTCCCGCCCTTGGCGACCACCTCGAGGGCCTTCACCAGCTCATCCGCGCTCACGTCCTTGAGCAGAAAGCCGCTGATTCCGGCGCGCACGCCCTCGAGCAGCACCGTCTGGTCGTCGAACGTGGTGAGCAGAATGACCGGAGTCTGATCATTGCGCGCCCGAAGGGCCTGCACCACCTCGACGCCGGTCTTGCGCGGCATTCGGACATCGAGCAACGCGATCTCGGGCTTGAGCGCTTCGATCTTCTTCAGCGCGTCATCGCCATCCTCGGCCTCGCCCACCACCTTTACGATAGGCGTCAGCTCGAGCAACCCGCGAATCCCCTGGCGAATCAGCATCTGGTCATCGGCGATGAGGACCTTGATCATGACGCAGATCCAACCGGAGCAACCAGGTGCAGCTCGAAGCCCCGCCCCGCTTCCGACACGAAGACCGCCTTGCCGCCCAGGTGCTCGATGCGCTCGCGGATGCCGGTCAACCCGTTGCCCTCGACGAGCTTGCGCGCGCCGTGCCCATCGTCGCGCACGCGAATGTCGACGATTCCCGCGTCGGAGCTGACCGTCACCCAGACGTTGCGGGCCTCCGCGTGTTTCACGCTGTTGGTGATCGCTTCCTGCACGCAGCGGAACAAAGCGTGCGCGCGCTGAGGGTCTGGAAGAACCAGCTCGGGCTTCACCGCGATGTGAATCTTCGGAGCAGGAATTCGCGACGCCAGCGCCTCCAATGCCCCACCGAAGTCGATCGCCTGCGGCACCTGCATCGCGCCCACTACCCGCCGCACTTCCGCCAGCGCCTCACGCGAGATTCCCTGCGCGTGGGTGACTGCTTCCATGCCCGGCTCGGTCACCAGCTTCCGCGCCAGCTGTAGCTGAATCCCCAGCGCGACCAGGTGGTGACCGACGCTGTCGTGCAGCTCGCGCGAGATTCGCAGCCGCTCGCCTTGCCGGCTGTTCTCGACGAGCAGCGCGCGCGTCGACACCAGCTCGGCGTAAGCCTCGGACAGCGAGGTGCGGGCCTCCCGCTCGCGTTGCTGAATCCGGTAGCCGAGCAGCGCGAAGATGCAAAAGGCCGAGTGCGCGCCAACGATCTCGAAGATGTACCTCGG
>JANOHG010001227.1:0-3121 GCA_031406375.1 Archangiaceae bacterium
GCCGCGGCGGCGTGTGGATCGTGCCGTCGACCGGCGGCGTGCCGAGGCACAGAGACCCCGGGTGCTGAAGGCACCTTCAACTTCGCGCAGGGTGGGGCGGGCGTGTTCTGGTGGCGCATCGTCGATGCTGCCGGGCAGCAGGTATCCGAGTCGAGGCGGTTCAGTGTGCTCGAAGACGTACCTGCGACATTGCTAAGCCCGCGCGAGGGCGAGGTGATGCTTTCCGACGCCAAACAGCTGGGCATGTTCTCGTGGATCGCAGTGCGAGGCGTCAGCCGGTACAAGCTCGAGTTGGCGGCCGCACCCAACTTCGAAACCATCGCTTGGGAACGCGAGGTCGACGGAGAATTGCTGCGCACCGCCGTCACGCTCGACGAAGGCCGCTGGTACTGGCGGGTGCGAGCCATCGAAGAAGGAGGTACTGCGGGCCCTTCGCAGCCTCGCGCGTTTCGACTGATTCACCGTGCGCTGCCCGAGGCCCCCGAGTTGCTCAACCCCGAGCTCGAGGTGGAGCCTGCGCACGGGAAGTAAGGTCGCAGGCTGCGCGTTGGTCTGGTGCTGCGTGGCGTTCGGTCAGACGGCGCGGGTCGTGTTGCGGTGGAAAGCTTCCCCTGGGGTGGTCAGCTACCAGCTGCAAATCGCACGAGAGACAGGCTTTTCGCAGCTGATGCTCGACGAGAAGGTAAAGGACCCGGTGTTGAAGTGGGAGTTTCTTCCCTCGACCACGTTCTTCTGGCGCGTGCGCAGTTTCGACAGCGAAGGACGCGCGAGCGAATGGAGCGCTGCTCGGCAGATTGCTGCGGCCACCAGCCCCCCGCTGCCCAAGATGCCCGCAGAAGGCACAGCTGTCGTCTGTTCTTCCGAGCCAATCGCCTTTTGGCTCGAGACGTCGTCGGTGTTGAAAGAGTACCTGCTCGAGGTGTCTGCCGATGGTCGGTTCTCGCCAAGCGACACCACCGTCTTCAAGAGCAAGACCGGCGAATTTCAAACCCCCCTGCCGGTAGGCGCCTTTAGCTGGAGGGGTCGCGGGGTCGATCTTTCCGACCGGACCACGGAACCGTCGCCGTCGCGGAAGCTGATGGTTCGATTGGCCCCGCCTCGGCCCAAGCAAACGACGGACATCGCAGTCGGAGCCCCCTCGGTCACGCTCAGTTGGGCCGGCGTCGCGTGTGCACGGAGCTACGTCGTCGAGGCGACGCACCAGACGACCGAGCGGATGGTGCACGAGGCGCAGGAGACATCGATGGCCTTCAAGCCCGCCGGGGCTGGCGAATACCGTTTTCGCGTCGCCGCACGCGATGACAAAGGCAACCAATCAGAATTTAGCGCCGAGAGCAGCTTCCGGGTACGGCTGCCTGCTCCGATTGGGCAAGCCGAGGCGGTGGGACGACCGGGCGTGAAGGGCAGCCAAGTCGAGCTCGCGTGGGCGGCGTCGCTTCAGGCCGCGAGCTACCAGGTCGAAGTGTCGAAGTCGGAGCACTTCAAAGAGCCGCTGTCAGTCGGCGTGTCGGCGCTCACCCACACAGTGTTGCTCGGCCCAGGTAGGTACCTGTGGCGAGTGACGGCGCGCGACTCCAGTGGGCAGCTCTCGTTCTCGTCCGAGCCGCGGAGCTTCGTCGTCCCCGGCGCGAATCCACCCCCGAACGTGGCGCTGCTGTCACCCTCTGACGGGGCGGTGTTGGTTCGCCCCGTGGACGGGATGTTGAGCCTCACGTGGACGGAGGTCCCAACTGCGGTCGCGCATGAGCTGGAAGTTGACGGCGTGATTCACACGCTGGGTGCGCCCCCGATTCGCCTCGAACTTGGTGACGGAGACCACGTGATGAGAGTTCGCGCGCTGGGTCTGACGGGCCTGCGGTCAGACTGGAGCGCGCCGGTGCGATTCTACTTCGGTAGACCTCAAGTCGTCAGAGCGAGCGTGACGATGGGCAACCAGCCATTGCGCACCGACGGCAGGGCGAAGAGCCGCGTCGTCATTCGGCTATTGGATTCGAGCGCCGCGGTGGTTTCCGACGCCACGCCCGACCTGTCGGTGGATCACGGCGCGCTCGAGGGGTTGCACGCCGAAGGTGACGCGTGGGTTGTCGACTGGCGCGCTCCGGCTGAGCTGCCTGAGGGCAAGACCGCGACGCTGTCGATTCGCCAAGGTCAGTTCAAGAGCGAAGAGACACTGAAGCTGGCAGCCGACTTCCCTCCGCTCAGCCTGGCTGGAGTGGTCGGAGGCCGATTCAACCTCGGAGCCGTCGCTTCGCCCTCGGGAGCATTGTCCCTTGGCTATCGCGCGCCGATCAGCGAAGGGCGGCCGACGGTTCATGTGCGGGCAGGAATTTACGGGGCCTCGACCACGGTAGAGACGCCCGATGGGCCGGTGGCAGCGCGGGTCATTGCGCCCTCGTTCAGTTTGCTGATTGGCGCGCATCTCGACTTCGGACGGTGGACGGTGATGGGTGTGATTGGCGCCGGTGCGCAGGTCACGGTGGCCTCGGTGGACCTCACCACCCAAACCACCGTGCTGCCGGCCTTCGAGGTCGTCGCCGCCGTCGGGCGGCGGTTCGGCCCAGGGGTGGTTGAGGTCGAACTCTCGTTTCTCTATTCCCGGCTCAACACTTCGCTCGCCAAGCTCCAGGCTGGAGGGCTGTTCGTCGGGGTCGGCTACCGGTTCGATCTCTCTGGGGTGTTCAGGCAGTGAAGCCTACGACTTCAATCCAATCTTGATTGCGGTGAACCCCGAGTCAGGATCGTTTCCGGTGGCCTCGATGCGAGCCCGCACCTGGAACTCGTGGGTAACGTACTCGCCGGAGAACGAAGGCTGAACATCGGCGGGAATCTGGAAGGTGCCTTCCCAGCTCTTGGTCTCGTTCGCTTTGAGTACGAACTCAGGGCCGATCTGAAACTCTTTCTCGAGTGAGGTACGGGAAAGATTGATGCCTGTTCCACCTTGAACATGGCTGCCTTTGATGTGCGCGCGCTCAACCGCCATCAGATCGACATACGCACCTTTCGATTTCACTTCGCCTCCGGTCGAGGTCGCGACGATGGTGACGCTGATCTTGTCCCCCGCGATTCCGGTGGTGGGCTTGAACTCGAAAGTGACCTTCGCGGCGTTGCCCGTCACTGCGTT
>JANOHG010001235.1:0-3615 GCA_031406375.1 Archangiaceae bacterium
CAACGGATGAGGCCAAAGGCAACCAGCAACAACGGCATTCCGAGCGCATTTCCGAACTTCACGGCGTTTCGTTTCCCATCCGACAACTCGGCCTGCAGCGGAGCTCCAGCCAGCCCACGCGAGCGCATCGCGAGCAGCGCAGGATCCAGCAACATCCAGTCGGCGACATTCAGCGCGATGGCTTGATTCGGCCGCCCAAAGAAGTCGTCCCACAGCAAGCTCGAGCCGCCAACCACCACCACGCGCGCCTCACTGGCGCTCTGAGCGAGCATCGGCGGCGCGCCTGGAGCGCTCTGCACCGCTTCGGCGGCGAAATGGCTCTTCAGTACGCCGCTGACCTGCACCATCAAGTCATAGGGACCCGTTGGGGTGACGGTCTCGTTGCGCCAGTCACGTCTTGCATCGGTGTTGTAGGGCTTCGGCTCAAGCCAGCTCTTCGAGCTCGAACGGGCAAGCACCTTCACCTCGCGGCCTTCCGCAGCCGCCACGGTGAGGTTGGTGACAAACGGAAAGCTGAGCTCGCTAAGCCCCTTCGAGATGGGGCTGTCACCCTCGAGGCTCTTCACCACCGGAATGAAGGGGTACGGAACGGGCGTCGAGACCATCATGAAGCCACGCTGTTCCTGCAGGTTGAGCTGCGCCGACTTCGCGTCCGCAACCAACGACTGCCCAATCGTCACTCCATAGGTCAACAGCAGTGGTGCCAAACCGTGCTCTGCCGGGGTCGTTTCGAGCGTGCGCGCATTCACCTGCACCGCATCGAGAAAGAAGGCAGCCGCTTTCCCCTTCATCAGGAACTGGTCGACCGCCTTCACCTCATCGGGCGTGAACGCCGTCTTCGGCCCAATCACCAGCAATGCATCGACGTCGTCGTCGACCTTCGCGCTCAACGTCACCGGCTTGACGGTGTACGTCTGCGACAAAACGGTCATCAGGTTTCGCAGCTTCTCTTCCGCCTTCGGCTCTTCATGCCCCTGAACGAGCCCAATCACAGGCGTCTTCGGCCGAGTCATCTTCAGAATCAACGAGGTGAGGTCGTATTCGAGCGAACCGGTGTTCTGCACGACGGGGATGACTTCCTTCTTTTCCTGGTGACGGATGACGAGCCCCATCCACGCGCGCTTCGTCTGCACCTGGTCTTCCTGCACCACACGAATCTCAACCGACTGCACGCCCGACTGCGCCAGCTCTTTCTCGACGCTTGTCTGGTCACGAAACTGTCGTCCGAAGATGTCGCGCCGAACTTCCTTCTTCACTTCCTTGTCCTGCTCGGTCTCCTGACTCATCGGGTCGATGAACTCGAACGAGAGCTTTCCACGCGACGCGGCCCGGTACTCATCGAGAAGGTCACGCACGTAGCGCGCGTTCGAAGCATACGGAGGTGGCAGGTTCTCGGTGAAATACGCGCTCACTGTCACCGGCTCTTCAAGCCCCGCCATCGCGTCGCGCGAGGCCTTCGATAGCGTGTAAGCCTGCTCACGGGTGAGGTCGAACCTTGCGAACGCGCGGATCGCGATGATGTTCACCAGTACCAGGCTGCCAACGAGGGCGAGTGCGAACAGTGTCTTGTTGGTGTTCAAAGCATTTCCCCTAGTTCCGAACGCCCGCGAGCGAACGCGTGGCCAGCGCCAACCCAGCAACCGTGAGCGAAACGTAAAAGAGCAAGTCACGCGTATCGAGCACCCCACGCGCGATGTTCTCGAAGTGATAGTCGACCGAGAGGTACTCGAGCACCTCGCCAATCGATTCAGGCAGCAGCATGGCGAACTTGTCGACCACCGAGAAGCCCAAGCACAGCAACAAGCCGACAATGAAGCCGATAATCTGGTTCTTGCTCATCGCGCTCGCCCACAACCCCAGCGCGAGAAAACTCGAGGCAAGCAGCAACAAACCGAGGTAGCCGGCAACCGTCGACCCCCAATCGAAATGAGAACCCGACGCGGTCAGCGACGCGACGCTAAACGCGTACGGCAAGGTGAAGAGCAACCCGACCGCGACCATCGCCAAGGCCGCTAAGAACTTGCCCAGCACCACTTCCCAGTTGCGCAGCGGCATCGTCAGCAGCAGTTCGAGCGTGCCCGACTTTCGCTCTTCGGCGATCGCCCGCATCGTCACCGCGGGCAGAAAAAGCGCGAACAGCAACGGCGAAATTGAGAAGAACCCTCGCAAAGACGCCTGACCCGAGAGGAACAAGGTCGCGAAGAACAGCCAGCCCGCAGCAAGCAGAAAGCCGCCGAGCACGATGTAGGCAATGGGAGAATTAAAGAAGCTCTGAAACTCTCTTCGAGCGACGGCGAGCGCAGTCATGGAATTTCCTGTAACTAAGCGGCAGCCCGGTTTGCGCCGGCTGCGGTGAGCTTGCGGAACGTCTCTTCGAGGCTCACCTGTTGGCGGCGGACCTCGAGCAACACCAGGTGGTTTTGAACTGCGGCGTCGAAAAGCGCCCGGCGGGGGTCCTCGTTGGCACAGCGCAGACGGAAGCCGAGTGTTCCCGAGCCTTCACCATCTGCGGACTCGACGCTGGTGACCCCAGGGACAGCGGCAAGCACTTCGCGAATCTTCGCTTCGTCGACCGTGTTGCCAACCGAAGACCCAATCACCACCGTCACCACCGCGCCTTCGCGGCCTCCCAAATGCTCTGGAGCATCGTCAGCCACCAGCTCGCCGTCCTTGATGATCAACACCCTCGAGCAGGTGCTCTGCACCTCAGAGAGGATGTGCGTCGAAAGAATGACCGTCTTCTCTTTGCCGAGTTCCTTGATGAGGTTTCGAATCTCGACAATCTGGTTCGGGTCGAGACCGCTGGTCGGCTCGTCGAGAATCAGCAGCGGCGGGTCGTGCAAGATGGCTTGCGCGAGCCCAACCCGTTGCCGAAAGCCCTTCGAGAGCTGACCAATGTCCTTACCTAAGACTCCGGTGAGGCCGCACTGTTCGACGGCGGTGCGAATCCGCGCCGCGCGGTTGGCGGCTGGAACTTCGCGCACGTCGGCGATGAACGACAGAAAGTCGGTCACCATCATCTCTTCGTACAGCGGGTTGTTCTCGGGCAAATATCCAATCAGCCGACGGGTCTCAATCGGGTTGGCGGTCACGTCGTGGCCCCCGACGAATGCCTTTCCGGCAGTCGGCATCAGGTAGCCCGCGAGAATCTTCATCGTCGTCGATTTGCCTGCGCCGTTGGGCCCAAGGAACCCCACGACCTGACCGCGCGCCACTTCGAACGTCAGCCCACGCAGCGCTTGGGTCAACCCGTACGTCTTGGTCAGCCCCTCGATGCGAATCATCGACTGCGACATTGCGTTCCCTCTCCTGCGTTTGGATTCAGCGAAATATTTCTCAGCAAGGTCGCTGTCAATGGCAGCGACAACAGTTTCGAACCGTCGCGATTCCCCGAAAGCTCAGGCCGCAGAAACGCCGAGCTTCGCCAACACCTCGTCGAGGTGCCGGTACACCTGAACTTCATGGTTGATGACGTCATCAATCGTTCCCTGCTCGTTGATCATGAAGGTCGCACGACGGTCTCTGCGAATGATGGGCCAGATGACTCCATAGCTCTCGCTGATGGCACGCGACTCGTCGCCAATCAACGCAAAGTCGATGTTCTCGGCCTTGGCG
>JANOHG010001321.1:0-5000 GCA_031406375.1 Archangiaceae bacterium
CGACCTCGACAAGAACGGAGTGCTCGATGCAACGGGCGAAGACTACGAGCACATCAATCCGATGACTGGGGTCTCAATTCCGGCCGACGGCAAGCCCGACGCGGTGGTGTTGGCTGCGGGAATTGATCCGACCGCGTTGGCTCCGCTGTTGATTGATCCTCTCACCGGCATGGTGCGGCTGGTGCCCGTTCCTGTCGGAAAGCTCAGGCTGGTTATCAGACCTCAGGCTGTCGACATCTCCAATCCCCTTGCTCCACAGCCGCTAAAGGCGATGCCAAAAGGTCGGTACGCAATCACCCTGGTGCAGATTACAGGGCAGACTTGGCGCTTACCCAACGAGCTCCAACCCGGAATTGCCGAGAAGTTCGGCTTGCCGGTGGTGAACTCGCAGGGCTTCGTCATCGAAGTCCCGTGAAGCGTCAACACCGCCAAGTCTCAAGTTGCGAGCCCCATGCGAGGGCTAATCAGAAAAGCTAAAACTTGAAGGGCGCGATCGCGGAAGCCTGCGAAAGCGAACACATGAATCCGATGCATGCGTCGCAGCCATTCTCACCGCAGATTGCCTTCTCGCTCATCGTTCGAGGCTGACTGACGACGACCGCGGTTCCAACGGCCACGGCCGCGACGGCCGCCACTGTGCCAGCCCAGAAATACCAACGGGTATAGAGAGGCGGCGAGTCTTCGAGTGTCGCGGCGATGCCGAGGTCCTCGTTCGGCACAGGCAGAAGGTTGGGTTGCTCAGGGCGATCGGTTGAGGCAACGACGGGTGCCAACCCGCCGGCGAGCCTCACTGAAATCGGGTATTCCTTGCCGGCAACCAGGC
The DNA here is from genome assembly GCA_031406375.1 of Archangiaceae bacterium. Lineage (GTDB taxonomy): Bacteria > Myxococcota > Myxococcia > Myxococcales > Myxococcaceae > JAGSPQ01. The sequence goes on from JANOHG010001321.1 coordinate 824, forward strand.
GCAGAGTTTGAGTCGATTCCTTGTAGCCTTCTTTGCGCACCGAAATCGTCGTTGCGCCGGGGGCAACTTCGAACTCGTCAAGCGGCGCCGTGCCGACCACCTTGCCGTTAATCGTCACCTGAGCCCCGGGTGCGTCGGTGCTGATCGAGACTATCGCCGCGGTCGCTTCGAGCGTCACGGTGATGTCGGTGGGCTTGTTCGCCGCAATGGTGATTTTTTGGATCCACGCCGCGTGGCCAGGCGCGCGTACCGCAATCGTATGTTCTCCGACGTTCAGCGATTGCACAGCAACCGGCAGGGTGCCGATGTCGCGATCATCAATGGTCACCTTCGCGCGTCGAGGAGCGGTACCCGCTGCGAACTTCAGCACCAGCTCGCCCTTGTTCGGAGTCAACGGCGCCAGCTCATCGTCGTTCGCGCTGATGGGTGGCTTGCCCGGTAGCGCCTTGGGTTTCGCCTTCGGCTTCGGCTTGGCTTTGGGGTCGACCTTCTTCTTGGGGCTCAGCTGCATCAAATCGTCATCGTCTTGCGCGAACGCCGGACCCGCCAGCAGCGCTCCGCCTGCGGCAATCACCAAAACTTTCAACCAGGACATGCCCGAAAGGTTACCACGCCGAATGGTTGAGTAAGGTGTGCGTTCTCGTGATGCGGCGGTTCCCCTGGATTGTTGCCTTCACCCTCTGGGGATGTCCGCGTCCACTGCCTGCCCCCTTTCCGTCGCCCCCTCTGACGCCTTTGGTGCGGATTCCGCCAGGCTGCGAGAGTGCGCTTACCGGCGACTGGCAACACGTGGAGAACTCGACCTTCCGCTACCACTTCGAGGACGACCTCGTGGACGTCACGGGGTGGGTCTACCGCGCATTTGGTCCGTGGCAGGCCGACGGCGAACGGCCGGATTCTGCCGATGGTGGACTTTCAGCACCCGTGAACCTTCCCTCGGATTTGCTTCCTCGGGACGCAGGCCCTGGTCGATTGGCGTCTGCGGTGATTCACCTTCGCCGCACGCCCAAGGGCTTTTCCGGAGAAGCTGAGACGTTGCACCTGCTTGCGTCCGGGCAGGAATGCCAGGCGGCGTTCGCCACACAGGTAACCGCCTGTACGCCCTCAACCCTGACGCTGCTCTCGGCCACCTCGACTCCCATAGGCGAGGGCTGTCAAGCTCCGGCTTTGCCCCAGCCTGCCGTGATGCTGGAGCACCGCCTCGCGCGAACCGACGCTGGCGCGATATAGGGGCATACATGTCTCCCAAGCTCTGGCTGGTCTTGTCCTTTGGTGTGCTCACCGCTGCTGGCTGCAATTGCAAAGGCGGAGGAATCAAGCCGATCGACGACACCTGCAAAGGGGTCTCGGGTCAGCAGATCGGCCGCGACGCAACCTGCGTCGCCAACGCGGATTGCGGCGATCACTTCGCCTGCGCGGCACCGAAGGACAAACCTGCGGTTCTCTGTTGCGTATTTGCTGACCGTAAATGCGCCACCGAAGCAGATTGCTGCCCGGGTCAAACCTGCCCTGCAGATCGCAAGAAGTGCTTCGACAAATTCCTCTCGTGCGAGACCGACGTCGACTGCGGCGAAAAGGGAGATCGCTTCTGTCAGGCGTACTCTGATGTCTACGGCAACTCGAGCCGATGCAAGTTCAAGCCGTGCGGTGCGCTGGGCGAGTGTCCTGATGGCCAGTCGTGTTTTCAGAACCAGTGTTTGGCTGAGCTTCCCTGCGCGGGCAACTGCGAGTCGGGCAAAGGTTGCGTGGCGGACATCGATCGCTGCCAGGACTACGCGAACCCGACGGGGCGCACCAAGACTCCAGATGGAACGCCCGTCGCGTGCCCGATGACGTGCAACGCTGGCTTCCTCGCCACGTTCAAGGACCCGACGAACATCTGGGACAGCTGCACGCTGCCCACGGTCGCCTGTGTCTGCGCTGAGCTGCCTGGGCTCACCTCTGAGGACCTGGGACGTTTCTCGGCGATCACCGCCGAAAGCAGCAAGGGCCTGTACATCTCGGAATACGACGGCCAGTACGGAGACCTGGTGGTGGCGCGCTTCGACCTCAGCGGTGCAAAACTGGGAATCGACTATATCGACGGCGTTCCTGATTCGGCGGTGAAGTACGGGCCGTCGGGCTCGCGCGGGGGAATCGTCGAGCCCGGCGACGACGTCGGCCGCTACACCGACATCGCGTCGGGCAGTGAAGGGCTCGTCTATGTCAGCTACTTCGACGTCACCCACGGCGATCTGAAGGTCGCGGTGAAGGACGCCGCAGGCAATTGGACGAACCACAAGGTCGATGGCGACACCGCTGACGTCGGCCTTTACACGTCGATCGCCGTCAATGACGAAGGGATGCCGGCAATCAGTTATTTCCAGCGGGGGGCCGAGGGGAGCTTCAATGTGGCTGACTGCCCTGGTTCTGCGCCAAGAGGGCCAAAAGCGTTCATCACCGCGCTGAAGTACGCCTACGCCAAGGTCGCGACGCCTTCGAGCGCGAGTGACTGGACGGTGAAGATCCTGGCTTGCCAGAGCCGGCCCACGGCTCCGTGCCACAGTTGCGCAGCAACAGACGTCTGCGCGGACCCGAGCACTGGCCCTGACTGCTACATAGAGGCGACGACCTGCACCGGCTGCGATGCGAACACCGAGACCTGCGTAACGGTGGGGACAGCGGCGAAGTGCGCGAAGAAATTCAACCCGTCGAATCTCAACGACATCACCGACGGCGTTGGGCTGTTCACGTCGCTCGCGTTCAATGGCAAAGATGCCTACATCGGGTTCATGAAGCGCACCACCCCTGCTCCGATGGGTGCGACCCGCTTCAATCCCGACGGCGATCTCTATGGCATCAAGGTTTCAGCGGCTGGCATTCCGGGAGCACTGGTGAAGCTCGATGACGCGGGCGACACCGGCTATTTCCCTGACCTGAAGATCGACCCGTCGACCAAAAACGTGGCGATCGCCTATCACGACTTCAGCAGCAAGAAGCTGAAGTTCTATTACGCGGCGCTGCTTAGAACCGGCGTCGTCGCTGAGACCATCGATACTGGCTCGGGTGCGGCCAACTCGGGCGAGTCTGACTGGGTGGGCACCGACTCTTCGCTGATCTTCGGAGCTACCGCGGGTTCGGTTTACGCTGTCTACCAGGACGCCACCAAAGGTGACCTCAAGATGGCCAAGCGCGCAACGACTTGGCAGGTGCAGCCCTCGATTCGCACTGAAGGTGCGGTCGGATTCTTTGCCGATGGGGTGATCGTTGACGGAAAAATGTTCGCAAGCCACGCGAAGATCCACGCGCGGCTGATTGGCGGCGAGCCACATGTCGACAACACGCTGATCGTCGAGGCCGTACCGGAAAACTGATCGACCGCCGCGACCCCACCTAGGCCAAATTTATCGACCCATCCATTGGGTCTAGCCTCGGCGGCGGCGCTGCTGGTGGTAGTGGGGTCCGCACAGCGATCGCGCAAGAACGGGTCGCCCACACCCATCGACGGTGCACGGTTGAGGAACGCGGGCGATCGCGTGCGGATCGTGATCTAGGCCGTACATCGCATGGCCAACGGCAATAAAACGGTCGACCTGCGCACGGGTAAGCTGCGCTTTGCGCGCGAAATCGAGCAATCGCGTATGCGACGGTTCTTCCTTCAGTGTCGAGACCCCATCTCGGAACAGTTCCGCCAGCGGAACTTCGAGTGCCTTTGCCACCGCAACCAGGGTTTCGTAGCTCGGCGCGCGCTCACCTCGCTCGAGAAGCGATGCAAACGAGACCGAGATTCCAATTCGCTTCGACAGCTCTTCCTGGGTCAGCCGCAACGACTCGCGCAGCGATTTCACTCTGCGCGCCAACGCATTGAGAGCCTCGTCTGGAACCGCGATGTTCTTCAGTGACGTCACTGGCAATAGCCAAGTGCGTTGCAGGTGCCTCGAGACGGGCACTTGAGCCCAGTGCTGCAACAGCGAAAGCCGATGTCGCCGCAACAAAAGCCATTGCTGTCACACGCACTGGTAGGCGAGCAGCCGGCGTCGTGAGAACACTTCTTGAAGCAGGTGGGCTGGGTCGAGTTAACGACGGTGTAGCGGTCGCAGACGTAGTTGTTCCGACAGTCGCCCTGTCCACCGTCCCAGGTGCAGTTGGACGCGCAGCGCTGAACGCCCCCGTTGAACGTGTACGCTGAGCAGGTGCT
>JANOHG010001322.1:0-3743 GCA_031406375.1 Archangiaceae bacterium
GAGTGGAAGGCGCAGGCCGAGGGTGGCGGACAAGCGGTGACGTCGATACGTCTCGGCGAAGCTGTTGCTCGACGAATCGACATACGCATACTGCGCGGTGAAGTGAGCGGGTCCGCGGAAGGTGTAACCGACTCCAATGGCGATGACTGAGTCCTGACGGCGTGGGGGCGCGGGGTCTTGCTGGCAGACGACGTCGTCAGGCTTGTCGGGACTTACGACCCGCAAACACGCGGTCGCGTTGTGTGAGTGCGGCTCGAAGTCACCCAGTAGAAACGCCGAGTGCCGCCGGTTGAAGCGGTAGACAATCAACGCTCCAAAGGAAGGACCCCAGTAGCTCGAGCCGAACTGATTCCAGTAGAGAAACCGATGTGCGCCCGCCCTAATCTTCAGGTCGAGGTGCGCATCTGGGAGGTATTCGAGGTACAGCTCGCCGGCCAGGTCGGAGTACTCGCGTTGGGCGCCGCGGCGATCTCGGATTCTCCCGCTTAGGCCAACGCCAAGCGAGTTCCCCACCGCCACCGAGCCATCGAGCGTCACCGATTGGATGAGGGTGTCTTCCCTCGGGAAAGAAAGGAACTTTCTCCCGCCAAAGTCGTAGCCGGCATTCAGCTGGCCCCAATCGGTTTCGACTGCTCCGTTCGCCGCGACAAGCAGGCCGCCGAACAGGTCAATGGGTGGGGTGATGTTGGCAGAGGTGAAGTCGCGGCGCGGATTGGTATCGACTCCGGCACCTGTCCACGCGCGCACGTCTCCTCTGAAGTCGGCCGCGTTGGTCGAGGCCGCTCCGAGCGTCAGCAGAAGGCAGAGCGCAAATCGCACTGAGCTACGGAACTTAGTCACCCCTCAGACGCACCCGTCGACCTACTTCATCAATGTGTCGTAGCCGTGATCGCGGATGTACGTTTCCCCCATCATTGGGCCAGCCCAGAAGACCATCTACTTCAGCTCGGCAGCCTTTTTCTCGAGCTCAATCGCGCGGGCACGCAATTGCCCTGCAAGCCCCTGAAGCTTCTGCCGCTGCGCCTCGAGTACTTCGAGGTCATCATCATCGCCGGTCGCGATGCGTCGGCCACCGACCGTCGGCCGGGCGTCGGCTCCAGTCGCCGCCTTGGCGCCTGGTCCCGGAGCTGTGCCTGGCGCCTTGGTGTCGTCCTTCGACGCCTGCGGACTCGGGGCGAAGTCGGTGCTGTGGTCGCCAGAGCTTCCGGCAGTGGTGCGACTCTCGGAGTTTCCTTCAGCCGCGCTGAAGCTAGGAGGCGCCGAATCACGCCGCACGCGCAACCTGCGATCGTGATCATCGAACAGCGACTCTTCACCGAGGAACTGGCGAACACGCCCGGCGAGCTCTCGTTCAGCCCTGGCGTCGGCGATTCGACTCTCGAGCACCTTCAGCTCACGGCGAACCTTGTCCTCGCTGTCTCGCATCGCATCGGCCTGCTCGAGCAATTCCGAGGGGTCTTCAGAGAATCGCAGCGCCTCGAGAGCAGGAACCTTTGCCGCGGGCAGCGCCGCGCGAACCTGCTCGCGTTCGGCACGCAGCGTCTTGAACTGCGCAAGAATCTTCTGGCGATTGGCGCGGTCGGTCTGAGAATCGAAGTCCGCACGCAGCGACGTCAGCTGCCCACTGAGCGCTTGAAGAAGCGCGAGGTTCGCCGACTCGAGCTCCGACTCGCGGGCCGACATCGTCTGCGCCAAAGAAGTGAGCACCAGGGAAAGTTCCTGCGATTGCTTGAGCGCCGCATCCAGCTGTCCGCCCGGAAGCAACTTGCCTTTCGCGTCTGCCTTCAGAGCTTCAATGCGAGCTGACAGCTGGTTCAGTTGCTGGCGCTTCTGCATCTGCTCGCTTCGCACCGTGCTCGCGTTTTCCCGGGCAGCCTTCGCCGAAGAACGCAGTGTATCCAACTGGCCTGCCCACGCCGGAAGCGCCAGAAGCAGGACAGCGAGCAGGGTTGAACGCAACTTCATGATGGCAGCTCATTGAGCAACGGCGGTGCCACCGTCTGTAGCAGAAATCGGAACCAATCCAGGAGTTTGGCCCGGGTGTGCGATGGTGACAGAGGTGAAAATCACTGAAGATCCACAGATTTCCGAGGTTCTTCCGGGGCTGGACTTGGTTCGGAAACCTTCGGGCCCAGCGGCATTCTGCGTCGTGCAGCAAACCAACGACTTGCTGGCGTCGCAGGGCGGGCGAAAATGGCCCGTGTGTCATGGCGGCGCACTGGATCCTTTCGCCGAGGGTTTGATGTTGGTGCTGCTCGGCCCCGCCACGAAGCTGTTCGCCTCGCTCCACGCAGCGCCGAAAACCTATGTCGCGACGGTGAAATGGGGTGTCGAAACCGACAACGGAGACTTGCTCGGGGCTCCCGTCGCCGAAGGAAACGCGAGCAACCTCACTGCGGCGGAACTCGACGCGGCGCTGAAGCCGATGTTGGGGTGGACACACCAGGTGCCGCCGTTGCACAGCAACAAGCGCGTCAACGGAGAGCGTGCATGGTTGAAGGTGAGGCGCGGAGATCAATTCGAGCTTCCGGGCTCTCGCGTCTATCTCCACGCGGCGCGGTGGTTGTCGCACGCGTTGCCTGACCACAGCGTGCTCGAGCTGGTTTGCCGCGGGGGCTACTACGTTCGTTCTCTCGCGCGAGATCTCGGCCAGGCGCTCGGTTGTCGTGCACATCTGGCTGCACTCGATCGACCGAGAATTGGCCCGTGGAACTGCCCACCTCTTGGCGCACGGGTGCACGTCGAACGCGACGGGTTGCTTCCCTGGTTGCCTTCGCGTGCACTGACCGATGACGAGATGGGGCTCCTGAAGCAGGTGAGCCCCCTGCCGACCACGCAGCACCGCGCACCGTCGTGGTCATTTCCGATTGGCTTTCCTGCACCCCCGATGCAGGTGCGCGCTCTGCATCGGGGCAGGCTCGTCGCACTGCTCGAACAGACGAACGGCGCTTGGCTCCCCACGGTGGTGCTTCGGGGTGGAGTCTGAGCGCTTGAACGGCCTGAAAGGCTTCGGGTTCGGGTGGCTTTGGTGCGAGAGGAACTCTGGGAAACGCCTGGTGACTGGCGCGAACGCGCTCGTTCAGGTGGGTGGTTCCTTGCGGCGCGTCTGTGATTGCGAGCTACTATTCGCCGGGTGCTGCCCGCGATGCCCTCCTTTCCCGCGCTGACGGAGTATCTGCAACAGCTTCCCGACGGCGTCGATTCGTACCCAATGGTGATGTCGACCAGCGCGCTGGTTAAGAGCATCGTCAAGTGCCTGCCAATCAAGCAGGCCATGCCCGAGCTCCCGGCAATCCTCAACGCCTACCTAACCAAACCGATTCCGAGGTGGATACCGAACGTCCACGTCAATGCGCTGTCCCTTGTTGGTTACGACCTGCAGTTTGGTCGGACCCAAGATCTCGCGGGTTGGAACAAGTGGGTGCTGGCGTACAACCAAGACTTGCTCGGGGGTCCCTTCTATCGGCTGATGTTTTTCATGGTGGGGCCCAACCGAATCGTCGCGGGAGCCCAGAAGCGGTGGGCGAACTTCAACATCGGTCTGCCGCTTGAGGTGGTCGAGCAGACACCCCTCTCGTGCACGGTCGAGCTGCGCTATCCGGCAGGTTTGCTGACGGCCCTGTTGGTGCCCATCTTCTCGCAGAGCTTCCTCTGCGTGCTCACGATGGGTGGCGCGAAGTCGGTGTATTCCCGAGGTGAGGTGCTCAGCCCAGGGGCATCTCGGTACTGGCTGAATTGGAAGT
>JANOHG010001342.1:0-1960 GCA_031406375.1 Archangiaceae bacterium
ACCAGCTGTCAGACATTGGCCTGGATGACCACGGAGACACGACCGTGACAGCGACTGTGCTTTCCGCTTTGGGGACCTCGGTAAGCGGGCGCATTGAGCACGAATTTGACGTCGACTTCTTTTCGATCAACCTGGCGGGCAACCAGACCTACCAGGCGATCACACCCACGGGCACGAACGTGCCAATCTACTGCAGGGTGTACGGGCCCAGCGGGGCACCCCTGGGAAATGAGGGTTACTACTCGCCGCTGAGCTTCACGACGCAGGCCGCAGGCACCTACTACGTGCGCGTGCGTCCATATCCAAACTACCCGACCGCGACGTATCAAGTTCGCGTTCAGTAGGAGTCAGGCGTTGCGCATGGCATCCAGCGCCTGCTTCCAACGCCCCTGGGCCTTGAGCACACGTTCAACAAAGTCACGCACCGCTCCGTGACCGCCGGGAAGCTTGCTGATGAAGTCGGCTTCCTGACGCACTTCGATTGCCGCGTCTGCCGGACACGCACTTAGGCCGACGAGCTCCATCGGTGGAAGGTCGTTCGTGTCATCGCCCATGTAGGCGCAGTCTGTGGGAGTGAAACCCAGTGACGAGCACAACATCTGCAGGCCCGGCGCCTTGTATTTTTGACCCTGGAGCACCGCAGCAAGCTTGAGCTCTTCTCCTCGAATCGCGACGATTCGTGAAGTGCGGGCGGTGAGCACCGCCGATGGAAGCCCGGTCAACCGCGCCATCACCAGAGCATGGCCGTCTTTCACGTTGAAGCGCTTGAACGCTTCACCTTCAGGCCCGTAATAGAGGCCGCCGTCGGTGAGAACTCCGTCGACGTCGAACACCAGCAGCTTGATTTTCTTCGCCGCTTTGTTGAACGCCGCGGGCGTCATCGCTGATGTCCCAGCACGCGACGAATCGCGAGAACGTCAGTGAGCACCTGCTCGAACATCTCGAAGGTCAAAGAGCAGGGCCCGTCGCACAGCGCGGCATCCGGGTTCTCGTGCACCTCGGTAAACAGCGCATCGATGCTCGCTGCTGCCGCCGCCCGCGCGAGCAAGGGCACGAACTTGCGCTCGCCCGCCGTCTCGCCATTTGCTGCGCTGGGCAGCTGTACCGAGTGGGTCGCATCGAAGCAGGTGGCCAAGCCGGCCTCGCGCATGATCGCGAAGCTGCGCATGTCGACAACGAGGTTTCGGTAACCGAACGAAGCGCCGCGCTCGGTCACCAAGACGTTCGAATTCCCCGAGTCGAATGACTTGCGCGCGCTGTGGACGATGTCCATCGGAGACACAAACTGGCCTTTCTTCAAATTCACCCCGCGGCCCGTCTTCGCCACCGCGACGACCAGGTCTGTCTGGCGGCAAAGAAACGCGGGGATTTGCACGATGTCTGCAACCTGGGCGACGGCGTCGACCTGCTCGAGACCATGGAGGTCAGTGAGAATCGCGACCCCGCATTCTTTTTTCACCCGGGCGAGAATCCGCAGACCCTCTGCCAACCCTGGCCCCCGAAAAGACTTCAGGCTGGTGCGGTTGGCCTTGTCGAAGCTGCACTTGAACGCGAAGGGCACGCCAAGCCGTTCGCAGATTTCACGCACGCGCTTGGCGTGACGCAGCACCATCTCTTCGGACTCGATGACATCGGGGCCAGCGATTACGAAGAGGTTCTGACCTTCGCCAACCTGCTTTCCGCAAAGGGTAATCATGCCGGTCGGGTATCGCGCTGTTGCTGCGCCGCGCGAATGAATCCTGAGAACAGCGGATGCGCCGCCCACGGCTTGCTCTGGAACTCGGGGTGGAACTGACACCCAATGAAGTGCGGATGATCCGTAAGCTCAATCATCTCGACCAGGTTCAGCTCGGTATTCACGCCCGAGAACACGAGCCCCGCCTCTTGCAGGCGGCCCCGGTAGGCGTTGTTCACTTCGAACCGATGGCGGTGACGTTCGCTTACCATTTCGGCCTGGTAG
>JANOHG010000020.1:0-7550 GCA_031406375.1 Archangiaceae bacterium
CGAAGTCGCAGGCCGACACCCGAGCTCGAATCGGACCGTGCTCGAACGCAGACAGGCGTTGTATGACGCGGGCGCACAATGAAAGTCCTCGCCATGACCTTGCTGACCGCGACCGCCGCCACCGCTGCCGATACTTCTTTCCTCCGCGAATTCGCCGAGACCCGCCGTTACCTCGCGGGCCGACCGACTTCGCCGAAGTTCTCACCCGACGGGAAGACGGTCTTCTTTCTTCGCGCAAAGCCCAAGGCGCCCGAGCAGATGTTGTTCGAGCTGGACGTCGCGACGGGCCAGACCCGCGAGCTGCTGACTCCTGAGGCGCTGCTCAAAGGCGCAGCGCAGACGCTGTCAGTGGCCGAGAAGGCACGAATGGAACGGATGCGGATGACCGCGCGTGGCTTCACCAGCTTTCAGCTGTCGCCCGACGGCTCGAAGATTCTGCTGGGGTTGTCGGGGCGGCTCTACGTCGTTGATCGCGGCACCTCCAAAGTCTTGGAGCTGAAGAGCGGGGCCGGAGCCGCACTCGACGCAAAGTTTTCTCCTGACGGCCTGCGCGTCGGCTTCGTGCGCGAGAACGACGTGCGGGTGATTGAGCTGAAGGCGAACGTCGAGAAGCAGGTGACGAAAGGAGGCACCGAAGCCAAGCCGCATGGGCTCGCCGAGTTCGTCGCGCAGGAAGAGATGTCGCGCTTCGCCGGATTTTGGTTCTCGGCCGATAGCAAGGCGATCGTGTTTCAGGAAACGGATCACACGGGGATGGAACAATTCGGCATTCCAGATCCGAACCATCCGGAAGCGCAGCCCGAACGGTTCTTCTACCCACGCCCGGGAAAAGCGAACGCGAAGGTGAAGCTGCTGATGACGCCGGTTGCAGGAGGCAAAGTGACGGAGATCGCCTGGGATGTGGCGGCATTTGGGTACCTGGCGACAGTGAAGGTTCCCAAAGTGGGGCCGATCACCCTCGTGGTGCAGAACCGCGAGCAGACGAAAGAGCAAGTACTGCAGGTCGACCCGAAAACGGGAAAGTGCACCCTGCTGCTGGCTGAAGACGACGCGGCCTGGCTCAACATCGCGCAGGAGTTTCCTCACTGGCTGCCCGATGGCTCGGGCTTCTTCTGGATGACGGAGAAGAACGGTGGGCCCGAGGTCGAGCTGCGAAACGCAGACGGCACGTTCAACGCGACCTGGGTGAAAGTGGCAGCGCGGTATGGCGCCGCGTCGCGGCCCGAAGCCGGCTTTTCCGAGCTGGTGGGGTACGACGACGCGAACAAAGGGCTTTGGTTTCTAGGTGGAAAAAGTCCAGCCGAGACCCACGTCTTCCGCGTGAAGGCGGGTGAAGCCCCTGAGCGGGTGCGACTGTTCGCCGATGAAGCGAGCAACGAAGCGGCGGTGCTGTCGCCCGACGGAAAGGCGCTGGTCGCTCGGGTGACGTCGTTGACCGCGATGCCCAAGCTCGCGGTGTTTTCGGCCGAAGGTAAGCAGTTGGCCGAGCTGCCGTCGGTTGCGCTCGAGCCGTCGCTGAAGATGCGCGTCGAGGTGAAGAAGATCGGCGGTGAGGCCGGCTACTGGATGACCCTGTTGAAGCCCGCGTCGTTCAAGGCGGGCCAGAAGCTACCCGTCATCCTCAGCGTGTATGGCGGGCCGGGTCACCAGGAAGTGATGTACACGATGCGAGAGAACCTGGTGTTGCAATGGGTCGCGGATCAGGGATTTCTGGTGGTGAAATTCGATGGCCATGGCACTCCGAACCGTGGGCGCGAGTGGGAACGGGCGATCAAGTTCGACTTCGCCACGCTGCCCGCGGATGACCAGATCGCTGCGCTCAAGCTGCTGGGCAAAGAGCTGCCTGAAGCGGATCTCACCCGGGTCGGCGTCTACGGCTGGTCCTTTGGCGGTTACATGGCGGCGCTGTTGGCGATGCGCAACCCTGAGGCGGTGAAGTCGGCGGTCGCGGGGGCTCCAGTGGTCGATTGGCTCGACTACGACACGCACTACACCGAACGCTTCTTGGGGGTGCCTCCCTCGGCGGCGAAGGCCTACGACGTCAGCAACCTGCTCACCTACGTCGCGCAGGCGCAGCGGCCGATTCTTTTCATGCACGGCACCGCCGACGACAACGTGTACTTTTTCCACACGCTGAAATTGTCGAACGCGCTGTTCCGCGCGGGCAAGCAGCATTCGGTGTTACCGCTGGCGAACTTCACGCACATGGTGCCTGAGCCGTTGGTGATGGAACGCCAATGGGAATGGATCGCCCGCCACTTCAAGGACACGTTGTAGATGTTGGACCCGACGTTCGTCGCTGACTGCCCCTATGGGCCTGGGGGCCTGTTGATTGACGATGTGCTCGAGGTCAACGTCGAGCAGTCGATGGTGCGCGTTCAGATGCCTGCGCACGCAGATCTTCCGCTGACTCGCGAACAAAAAAACCACCCGGTACTGCACCCGCAGCACGTGTCAGGCGGGCTGATGGTTCACATGACGGGGATGGTCGGGTTCGTTCATGCCTACTACGTCTTCGGACTGCGCCATGCCGAGGGGTGGGTTGGCTACGGGGTGCGAATTCACCACGCGCGGTTTCACAACCTGGGGCAGGTGGGCGAGCCGCTGGTGCTCAAGGGTTGGTCGACGCACGCGCGCAAGAGCCCGGCGAAGATTCTCGCGCGGTACTCGTTCGAGTTCACGCAGGGCAGCAGGCTGATCTACGAGGGAGATCAAACGGCGTTATGGACGAAGCTCGCTACTGACAAATGAGGCCCGGCATCCATCCGTTCAACGTTGGTTAGATCTCAAGCAGAATCCGCTCGGGCGCTTCGAGACATTCTTTGATTCGAACCAGGAACTGTACCGCTTCACGGCCGTCGATCAGCCGGTGGTCGTACGAGAGCGCGAGGTACATCATCGGGCGAATGACAATCTGCCCATCGCGCACGACCGCGCGCTCGACGATGTTGTGCATGCCGAGGATGCCGGTCTGGGGTGGATTCAAGATCGGCGTCGACAGCATCGAACCGAAGATTCCGCCGTTGCTGATGGTGAAGGTGCCGCCTTGCAGATCAGGCAGCGTGAGCTTGTCGTTCTTCGCTTTCGATCCCAGCTCGCCAATCGCTTTCTCCAGCTCAGCCAGAGACTTCTGATCTGCGTCGCGAACGACCGGGACGACGAGCCCGCGGCTGCCTGAAACGGCGACTCCGATGTCGTAGTAATGGTGAAAGACGACATCTTCGCCGTCGATGAACGCGTTGACCGCGGGGAACTGCTTGAGCGCTTCGATTGCGGCGCGGACGAAGAGGCTCATGAAGCCGAGCTTCACGCCGTGCTTCTTTTCGAACTTCTCGCCGTAGGACTTTCGCAGCGCCATCACTTCGCTCATGTCGAGCTCGTTGAAGGTCGTCAGGATCGCCGCGTTGTTCTGCGCTTGAAGCAACCGTTCAGCGACCCGCTTGCGAAGCGGGCTCATCGATACGCGCTCTTCGCGGCTACCCAGGGTGCGCGGCACGACCTGGGCACGGACGACGTCGTCCTTCATCACCCGGCCATTGGTGCCGCTGCCCTGAATGCTCGCCGGATCGATTCCCTTGTCGGCCGCGATCGCGCGGGCGACCGGAGTCGCCAGCTTCGGCTTCTCGTCGTTGCTCTTCGCAGGCGCTGCGTCAGCTGCCTTCGCGACCACCGTGGCTGTCGCGCCAGCAGCCGACGGATTGATGGACCCCAGGGTGTCGCCAATCTTCACCTTCGAACCTTCCTTGAAGGCGATGGCGTCAATCGAGCCCGACGAAGGCGCCTGTACATCGATGGTGACCTTGTCGGTCTCGAGTACGACCACTGGCTCATCGGCCTTCACCGAGTCGCCGATTTTCTTGTGCCACTTGCCGACCACCGCTTCGGTGATCGACTCGCCCAGCGCGGGGACCTTCAACTCAACGGACATGGTTTTCCTTGTCTAACCCTTAAAGGGGCGCGGTTGCTCTAGCTCTTCGCCAACGCTTCTTCGACCAGCAACTTCTGTTCGTACTCGTGCGCTTTCGCATAACCGGTTGCGGGGCTGGCGCTTTCCACCCGACCTGCGTAGCTCAGCTTTGCCTTCGGCTGGGTTGCTTCAACCAGCTTTGTCAGTGGCTCGATCATCGAATGCCAAGCGCCCGCGTTTCGAGGCTCTTCCTGAACCCACCGCACCTCGGTGACTTTCGGCATGTTGTGCAGCACCTCGGTGAGCTCTGGAACAGGCAACGGATAGAGCTGCTCGAGCCGGATGATGGCGATGGTCGAGCTCTTGGTGGCATCGCGCGCTTCACGCAAGTCGAAGTACACTTTGCCGGCGCACAGCAGCAGGCGTGTCACTTTCTTCGGGTCGATGTCGGGGTTCGTCTCGGCGATCACGCGCTGGTAGGTGCCACGGGTGAAGTCGACCCACGGCGAGCACGCTTCGGCCCTGCGCAGCAGACTCTTGGGGGTCATCACCACCAACGGCTTCCGAATCGGGCGCTCGACCTGGCGGCGAAGCAAGTGGAAGATCTGCGCGGCGCTGGTCGGGTAACACACCTGAATGTTGTCTTCGGCGGCCAGCTCGAGAAAGCGTTCGAGGCGTGCGGTCGAATGCTCGGGGCCGGCGCCTTCGTACCCGTGGGGAAGCAGCAGTGTCAGGCCAGACAGCCGCTTCCACTTGTCTTCCGCCGCGGCGATGAACTGGTCAATCATCACCTGCGCGTTGTTGGCGAAGTCGCCGAACTGCGCTTCCCACGCGACGAGCGCGTCTGGGTAGTCAAGCGAGTACCCGAACTCGAACCCCATACACGCCATCTCGGACAACGGGCTGTTGAGAACCACCGCCCGACCTTGCTTCGCTCCGAGCGCTCCGAGAGGGAACGCCGAATTGCCAGTCTGGGTGTCGTGGAGGACGGCGTGGCGGTGCGCGAAGGTGCCACGCTCGGTGTCTTGGCCGGTGAGGCGCAGCGCGTAGCCTTCGCTGACCAGGCTCGCATAGGCGAGCATCTCACCGGCGCCCCAGTCTAGCGGTTCCTCGCCGGCGACCATCTTCTTGCGCTTGTCGATCACGTTCTTCTGGATGTTCGGATGCAGCACGAACCCTTCAGGCGTCTGCGCGAGCTTCGCGAGCAGGGTCTTGAGCCTGCCAGCGTCGAGGCCGGTGGGCATTTGCGGAACGTCTGTGTCGGGGCCGCCTTTGTAACGGGCCCAGATGCCGAGGTTGTGGCTTGGGTCTTTGACCTTATTCTCGGACTTGCTGCGCGCGTGCGCTTCAGAGAAGTCTTCGACGCACTTCTTGAGAATCTCAGTCGATTCTTCAACGCTGATCCGCCCGGACTTCGCCAGCTGCGCCGAGTACAGCTGCCGCACCGTCGGCTGCGCGCGAATCAACTTGTACATCACCGGCTGGGTGAACGCCGGCTCGTCGCCCTCGTTGTGCCCGTACTTGCGGTAGCACACGAGGTCGATCACCACGTCGCTGTGAAACCGCTGGCGGTACTCGGTGGCCAGCTGCATCACGTGCACGCACGCCTCGGCATCGTCGCCGTTGACGTGGAAGATGGGGATGTCGAGCATCGCCGCCATTCCGGTGCAGTAGAGCGGAGTGCGGCCCTGCTCGGCTTCGGTCGTGTAGCCAAGCTGGTTGTTGATGACGAGGTGGATGGTGCCGCCGGTGTCGTAGCCCGTCAGGCCGCCGAGGTTCAGCGTCTCGGCGATGAGGCCCTGACCGGCAAAAGCCGCGTCTCCGTGGATGACCAACGCAGCGATCGCGTGTCTGCCGTCTGGCCCCACGCGATCCTGCTTGGCGCGGACGCGGCCCTCAACGACAGGGTGCACGACGCCCAGGTGGCTGGGGTTGAACGCCATCGTGAGGTGAATGTTTTGGCCGCCGCGGGTCTGCCAATCGCTGGAGTACCCCATGTGGTACTTCACATCGCCGCGGTTCAAGAACTTGGTCGGGTCTGTCGGGCCAAGGAATTCGCTGAAGATCTCGTCGGCCGGCTTCCGCAGGATGTTCGCGAGAACATTGAGGCGGCCACGGTGGGCCATGCCGAATACGATTTCGCGAATACCCAGCGCACCCCCGACCTCGAGCATCGCTTCGAGCATCGGAAGCATGCTCTCGCCGCCTTCCACCGAGAAGCGCTTGGCCGCCTGGAACTTGGTGTGAATGGTGGTTTCGAACGTCTCAGCAAGGGTGAGGCGAGTGAGGATTCGCCTCTGCTCGTCGAGCGTGAAATCGGTGCGGTTCTCGCTGTGTTCCATTCGGCGCATCAACCAGCGGCGCCGTTCACTGTTGAGGATGGTGACGTACTCGACGCCGATGTGATCGCTGTAGGTGCGACGCATGCGCTCGAGCACCCGACGAACCGAAACGCGCGGCTCGTCGAACGCGCCCTGGGTGTCGACCAGCATGTCGAGCTCGGCTTCCGAGAAGTGCGCGGGGCTGACCATGCCGATGTCGGCGACATGCTCGAGCGGCGTGCGCGGAGTTCCGAGCGGATCCAGCTGGGTCAGCAGGTGACCGCGCATCCGAAAGCTGAAGATTGTTTGATCGACTTTGCTCTGTAGATCGATGCTGGCGGTGGTGCCCAGGTTGTGCGTCGGGGCGGGGGAACCGTTGGTTGCCTTCTTGACAGGCTTGAGCTGAAGGCCGTCGATGACCAGGGGGCTTCCCTTGCCGGTGTTGGAGGCGAACAGGGCAGCCCAGGTAGGGTCGACGCGGGTGGGCTCATCGAGCCACAGCTGGTGCTGCGCTTCGATGAAGTCGATGTTTTGGCCGGTGAGAAACGTGTCTTGAGGAATCGACATGAGGAGCCCTTTCTATTACGCAGCGGCGCGGCTCTCCATGATGCGTCTGTTTTTCTTCTCTGTTGCCCTGCTCAGCCTGCCCGCGTCGGCGGATCCTCCCAAGTTCTCGAGTGGAGGAATCATCTTCGGGCTGCAGTACGGGCCGGTGGGCTTGTGGTCGTTCGATCGCACCTTCATCGGGTCGCAGGTTGGCCAAGCGAACGCCGACGCGTACATCGCCGACCTCCAGAGCACCCACACCGTTGGCGTCCGGCTTGGCTACAACATCTTGGGTCACGTCTCGCTCGAGGCGAACCTGGTCGCGACGGGCTGGAACCTTTCGCAGACCACGCGGGGCGGGGGTGGAATCCTCACCGGCATTCTTGCCTGGCATCCGCTCGAGTTGATCTTCATCAAGAAAGAGCGGCGGCCAATCGCGATCGATGCGTCGATTTTCTTCGGAGCGGGCTACGGAATCGTCGGCCAGCGCATCGGAATGGACGGGCTCGTTTGGCAGTGGGGGATGACGGTCGACTATTGGTTCAACCGGTTCGTTGGGCTGGGCGTTTTCATTCGAGGCACGTTTCCGCGCTGGGGTTCGATGTACCTCGACTACGACAACCGGTCGGCGCCCGGAAACACGCTGAAGTTGGTGAACACCAGTGGCGGGCAGTTCTGGCACCCGGGCTTCGAGCTGTTGTTTCGGTTCGGCGATTAGACCCAAAATGGATGAACGCTGTGGCTCTGCGCCATTGGGTTTCACTGCTGCGACGTAA
>JANOHG010000060.1:0-10020 GCA_031406375.1 Archangiaceae bacterium
CGCTGGTGGCTGCGCTGCAGCGATCGCAGGCGACGCCACCATCGGAAAAGGGCTGCACCGGCCCGTTCGGCACGTAGACGACTGCGTTGTAGAGCGGCAGGTTTCCTGCGGGCGAGTAGACCGTTCCGGTCAGCGCGGTCTTTATCCCCCCGATGCATGCGGCCTGCTGGCACGCGAGGCCAACGCAATTCTGATTGCCGCCGCCGACGCCGCCATCGCCCGTGCCATTTCCGTTGCCGCCACCGATTCCGCCGTCGCCAAATCCTCCGCTGGTGGAGCACACTCCGCTGACGCAGGCGCGCTTGGAAGGACAGTCGTTGGCCGAGCTGCAGGGCGTGGATTCGCCCCCACAGTTGCAGGAGACAACGACCGCCAGCGCAGCCAACAGAAAGAGATACTTCATCGGGCACCTCGAGATCCTGATCGGCGCGGTCAGAATGAAACTGATTGTGGCGAGCGCGAACCCTATCAACAACCCAACCGTCTGTGCGCGAGCTGCGCAGCATGTACGCCTTTCTGTTACTTGGCGCCGGGCCGCGTTAGTTGAACT
The DNA here is from genome assembly GCA_031406375.1 of Archangiaceae bacterium. Classification (GTDB taxonomy): domain Bacteria; phylum Myxococcota; class Myxococcia; order Myxococcales; family Myxococcaceae; genus JAGSPQ01. The sequence goes on from JANOHG010000060.1 coordinate 551, forward strand.
GAATTTTGATCGTCAGCGCGAGCATCTTGCCTTCGGTGCCGTTTATTTCATGGCGGTACGCAAGGTCGATTCCACTGCCTTCGGTGAAATAGCCGACCCCAAAGCCGACATGCTGCGTCTGGCTAATCTGGTCGTAGCTGTAGCCCACCCGAAGCGGAAAGGCATTGCCGGCGAGCCACTCGAGGCCACCGGAAAAGGCGACCCGGGTCTGTTGCGGATCATTGAAGTCGGTGCGCAGCTCGACCGCCGGAGTGAACTGACCGCCGAGCAGGCTCGAAATCCCAAACGAGAAATAGCGTGGGACATCTGCGCTCCACACGCCGATCAAGTTGTGCCCCGAGACGCTGAAGCACAGCTCTTCCCAAGGGCGGAAGATCAGCCCCGCCGACATGGTGACCGAGTTGGTGTGGTCGTCACCGGTAATCACCTGGTGGCGCATCGCGACGCCTAAATGAAACGCTTGCGACAGCGGATAGGCAGAGGCAGCCGTGCTGAGGTACGCCAGGCGCCGTCCCTCGTTGTTGCCCAAGGTGACCATCTGGTACGCGATTCCCGCGGCGATCTCGTTGGTGATGCTGTCGGAAATCGAGATGCTGCCGTAGCCCCATTGGTTCTTGATGTCGTAGGCGCCCGCCAACTCGAGGGTGTAGCGCTTGAAAAGGCTGAGCGCTGCGGGGTTTCCGGTGATTGCCTCGGCCCCGTAACCCAAAGATCGATACGCCCCCGCCATCGCGTAGTTTCGCGCGGCCATCACGTCCTGCAGATTGGGCGGCTTGGCGACGGTTTGCCCTGTGGCGGCTGTCGAAATGACAAATAGGCAAAGTGAGAGGCTCATCGTCTTGAGTGGCTTACTACGCCGGTCAAAGGTTGAAAGGAATCCGGCTATGGTCCGCGGCTATGAGCGACCAACCACTCACCAAGGTCGTTGTTCCGGCCGCCGGTCTCGGTACTCGGTTTCTTCCTGTCACCAAGGCGATTCCGAAGGAGATGTTGCCAATCGTCGACAAGCCCACGCTTCAGTACATCGTCGAGGAAGCTGTCGCTGCGGGCGTGAAGGATCTGATTCTCATCAACGGCCGCGGCAAGAGCGCCATCGATGATCACTTCGACGTCGCGTTCGAGCTCGAGACCACGCTCGCCGAACGCAAGAAGACGTCAGACCTCGAGCTGCTGCAGAACATCTCGAAGATGGTGAACCTCTGCTCGGTGCGGCAGAAGCACCCGCTGGGCTTGGGTCACGCGGTGCTGTGCGCCAAGAGCTTGGTCGGTGACGTGCCGTTCGGAGTGATGCTCGGCGACGACATGATCGACTCGGCAGTGCCGGGAATCCTTCAGCTGTGGCGGGCGTATTTGAAGCACAAGCAAGGGGTGATCGCGCTGATGGAAGTGCCGGCATCGCAGACCCACCTCTACGGCATTGCCGCTGGCGAGATGCTCGATGATCGAACGATGAAGATTACTAAGATTGTCGAGAAGCCAAAGAGCAACCCACCCAGCAACATGGCGGTGATCGGTCGCTACGTACTTCCGCCGCAGATTTTCGGAATGCTCGAGAAGACCGAACGCGGCGTCGGAGGCGAGATTCAGCTCACCGATGCGCTCGCCACACTTCAATCCACCGATGGGTTGATTGGCTATCGTTTCGACGGAATTCGCCATGATGCAGGCGACAAGGTCGGCTATCTGATTGCGAACATCGCCTTTGCGATGAAGCGCCCGGATCTTCGCGCCGGTCTGCTCGAGTACATGCGCTCGGTGGTCGCAGCAGAAGGCCACCCGAAGTGATCGCGGGCCTGAAGGTGGCACTGGTGGGGATGGTGGTGGGCTACGTCTTGCCCTCGTACAGCATCTTGCGGCGCATGGCCGATGGCCGCGATGACCTCGCGCTCACCGCGCTGAAGGTCGAAGGAAGCGCCGCGGTGAGCCCGGCGTCGGCGCGCGAGGTCGCCGCGTTGATGGGCGTCGAATGGCAAAGCGGCGAGCTGATGCTCAACTTCGTCGCTGCGCTGCGCTTCCCCGGCCGCTGTCGGCTCGAGCTGGCTTCGAACGAAAGCACGAAGACGCTCGTTGCGGTCTCGAGCAACGGCAAGCGGCGCACCGAAGGCGGCGAGCTGCCAGCACTGCAGATTGCAGTCGACGAAATCTGCGCGTTGTTGGCGCTGCGCGGCGCGGGTGATGGCGAATCACGCGCCGCGGTCGAGCGTCACCTGTCTGAGTTGAAGGTCAACACCCGGCTCACGTCGCTGGGGAGGTTTCGGGGCACAGTGGGTTACGTGCTTGGTGAAACCATCGAAGGTGCTTCCCAACTGTGGATTTTCAAGGACCAATTCAATCCAGCGAGGGTCCGCTTCACCGACGACAAGCAGCAACCATGGGACGTGCATTTTTTCGACTACACCTCGCAGGCCACCGGCCAAGCCTTTCCGCGCCAGGTGCTGATCAACAAGGGTGCCGAGCCAGTGCTGCGGTTGACGACGTTGCGAGGGAACTTCAAAGCCAAGCTCGATGACTCGCTCTTTTAGCTGTGCCCGGGTTGAGCCGTGGCCATCGGTATGAGAGCGTAGGACTTCGGTGACGTTTCGATGGTCTCTGCTTGTTGTCTTGCTGATGGGCTGCCCCCGGCCGGCGGAGCCTCCCACCGGACCCGCTTGTGCGGCGACGACGGCCGACGCAGCTCCATTTCGTCTGCTGACCCGCGCCGAGCTCGATCGCACGCTCGAAGATCTGCTCGGCGATGCTTCGAGACCAGCCGCCACCCGGCTTCCGCCCGAGCCTCTCGTCTACGGGTTCGACAACAACGCGCGGCTCAATTCCGCCAACGACACCTGGGTTGCCGCGTCGTTCGAGCTGGCCGAAGAGGTCGCCGCGCGTGCGGTGAAGGATGGCAAGGCTGCGCTGGTCAGCTGCCAGAATGAGGATGTCGCGTGTGGGGAAAAATTCGTTGATTCCTTCGGCCGCAAGGCGTTTCGCCGCGCGCTCACCGCGGAAGAACGTTCGGCGTTCAAGAAGTTCTTCACCGCCGCGTTGATGCGCGAGGGCTTCAATCCCGCGCTCGAGCAGACGCTGACCGTTTTTCTTCAATCACCTCAATTCCTCTACCGCCCAGAAGTGGGCGTTCGCGCGATTGTCCCTGGTACGCCCGCGCGATTGGAACCGACCGAGCTGGCTTCGAAGCTGTCGTACTTCTTGTGGGGCTCGATGCCCGATGAAGAGCTGCTTTCGGCGGCAGAGAACGGCGGGCTCGACACCCCAGAAGAGCTCGACAAGCAGGCCCAGCGAATGCTCGCCTCTGCGCGCGCGCCGCTTGCGGCCAGCGAATTCTTCTCGCGATTCTTCGCCCTCGATTCGCTCGCACGCGTGGAAAAGGACGTCGCGGTGTACCCGGCTTGGTCGCCCAAGCTTCAAGCTTCCTGGCGCCGATCGATGGAACTGTATTTCGGCGAAGTGACTCGCCCGGGCGGAACCCTGCAGAGCCTGCTCGAGACCCCCGCTCTTTACGTCGATGGCACGATGACGATGTATTCGCCCAACTCGTCGGTCGAGTTTCAGCGGGTGGCGATGAGCTCGCCTGCCAAAAGCGGAGTCCTCGCGCAACCCGGCCTGCTCGCGCGCCTCGCCAGCCCCAATCAGGGCTCTCCTGTGCGGCGGGGCGTGTTCGTGTTCGACCATTTGTTGTGCCAACCGCTGCCGTTGCCGCCGGCAGATCAGGTGATTGTGCCTCCACCGCCGAAGCCTGGCGCGACAACCCGCGAACGCTTCGCCGCCCACGGCAGCAACGTCGGCTGCATCGGTTGCCATGAACGAATTGATCCAATGGGCTTCGGATTCGAGAACTTCGACGGCATGGGAGTCTGGCGTGAGATGGAAGAAGGCAAGCCAGTCGACAGCCGGGGAGCCATTGTGGCCACCCGCGACGCGGCGCTGCGAGGGCCGTTCAACGGCGTCGGCGAGCTGGCCACCAAGCTCTCGCAGAGCAAGCAAGTCCACGACTGCTTGTCTGCGCAGTGGTACCGATGGGCGCTGGGCCGGGTCGAAGCAGAAAGCGACAGCTGCGCGCTCGAGAAAGTTCAGCAGCGCTTCTTCGATTCGAAAGGCAGCTTCGAAGAGCTGCAGCTGGCAATCATCGGCTCAGATGCCTTCGCCTTCCGTTCGGGTGGCCACCTTTGAAGCTGACGCGCCGTTCTCTCTTGCGTGGCGTCGGAGGGTTGGCGTTCGCGACGCCATGGCTCGAGTCATTCGCGCAGGCCGCCCCACCGAAGCGCTTTATCGCGATCTACCACCCCAACGGCGTGCACACCCCCCAGTGGTCCCCGACGGTGGTGGGCACCGACTTCACGTTCGGCGCCAGTCAAACCGCGCTGGCTCCCTTCAAGTCCGATTTGATGTACCTGCGTGGGCTCGACATGAAGTGCGCGCTCAGCGGGGCAGGCGAGCAGCACCAGCGTGGATTGGTTGGCCTCTTGACCGGCCGAAAAATCGAAGCCGGCTCTTTCACCGGAAATGACGGCACGACCGCAGGGTGGGCCAGCGGCATTTCTATCGACCAGGAACTGGTGAAAGTCGTCGGCCAAGGCGCCCGCGTCGCGAGCTTGCAACTGGGAGTCAACGCCGGCGAGCGCGATGTCAGCGGCTGTTTGAGCTACGCGGGCGCGGCGGCGCCATTGCTTCCTCAGAATGATCCCCGCCAGACCTTCGCGCGGCTGTTCGACATCAACCCTGCGCCCGACGACAAAGGCGAGCCGCTGCGCCGCCGACGCACCTCGGTTCTCGACGCGGTGCGCGAGCAGTTTACGGTGTTGAAAGGGCGGGTGTCGGTCGCCGACCGGGTGCAGCTCGAGGCGCACCTCGAGCGGGTTCGCCAGCTTGAGCTGCGCCTGACGGCGTTGCCTCTTCCCCAACAGTGCCAGTCGGCGACCCAGCCCGCCGAGGTGCAGTGGGCGACCGAGAAGGCGATGCCCGAAGTCGCCAAGCTTCAGCTCGACTTGCTCGCCCTCGCGCTCGCGTGCGATCTCACCCGCGTGGCGACGGTGATGTTCTCGGACGCGAAGAACCACATCGCGTTGCCGTTCATCAACGTCTTCGGCGACGTGCACAACATCTCGCACCTGTCGACGCTGGATGCTCAGCGCGAAGATTTGGCCAAGCGCGATCGCTGGCAAGCAGAGCAGCTGGCCTACCTGCTCGGGCGGCTCAAGGCGACCCACGAAGGTGGGAATAACCTGCTCGACAGCTCGCTCGTCTTCTGGGGCAGTGAAGTGGCCGAAGGAAACATTCACTCTCACAACGACATGCCCTTTGTCGTCGCAGGGCACGCCGCGAAGTGGAAGATGGGGCGGGTGGTGCAGTTCGCCAATGCGCGGCCTCACAATGATTTGTTGTTGTCGATGCTGCATGGTTTCGGTGGAACCCAGGCCAGCTTCGGCGACCCGAGCTTCTTCACCGGCCCGCTCACCGGGTTGACCTGAAATTCAGCTTTGGTTGGCCACAAAGACAATCAACAGCACGAGCTCGAGCGCCCCGAAAAGGGTGACGCACAACCCGACGATGGGCCGCCAACGCACCTCGCGGGCAGGGCCAGCGGTCGCCTTGGCGATCGCGATGATGTTCACCACCAGCGACGCGAGGATCAACACCGGAATAGGAAGGACACACAAACAACCGAGCACCAAGCCGGCGGTTTGAAGGCGGGTGGCCGAGTGCGGCTTGATTGGCCCGACCTTCTGATCGCGCAGTTCCCAGCAGCTTTTGCACAAGGGCACCGCCTCGGGCCGGGTGCGACGCGCACAGTCTTCGCAATAGAAGTTTCCGCAGCGGTGACAGACGTATTGCGCATCAAGCGCTGGGTGGTACGCGCACCGAGCTCCCGCGGGGACGCTCAAGCGGCGCCGGGCGCGGTCTTGCGGCCTCCTCCGTCGAGGTGTCGGCTGATCATCTCGGCCGCGCTGGCAGATGGGATCTTCAGCTCGATGCGACCGTCGGCAATTTTGAGGCAGGTCGGCCCGCGGTCTTTGAGAAGTCTCACGTAGACCACGATGGGTACCACCACCGCAGCCAACAGCATCGGAAGCCCGACCACCTCGAGATTGTTCGCCACCGCGGCAATGGCAAACCCGGCAAGAACAGCCGAGCCCACCGCACTGAGCGCCATCAGCAGCTTGCCCTTCTTCCAGGCTTCCCACGCCTCATCACAAAATGGCAGCTCGCCGTTCGCGCGCCGCAGCAGAATCAGCATCACAATCACGAAAATCAACGGAGCGAACGAGAACACCGCGATCCACCGCGGATACCACTGGAACTTCACCAGGCGGAACGCGACGTTTTGGTTGCTGCCGGTGATGATGCAAACTTTTGGAAGGTCGAACGAAGTCATTTCGTTCTCTGGAATCAAGAGTGTGGCCATGTGCGCATTAGACGCCACAGGCCTACGTAGCGCTGCAAATTGTTGCGGTCTAAACCTAGGCCATGAGCTCCGATGCCGCCGACGTTGATGAGGGCAGTCGAAGGCCGTCACGCGTGCCGTGGTTGTTGATGGTTCTCGCGCTCGCAGCGGCGGGTGGGTTGGGTTACTGGGCTTGGAATTCATTGCAGCTCACCGAAGTTGCAGAGCGGGCCCGCGACGAAGCGGCCGCTCGGCTCGCGACCGCTCGCACAGAACAATCAGAGCTTGAAGCCAAACTTGAGATTCTCGAGCGCGAGAAGATTGAGCTGACGCAGAGTGCTGCGCAGCTGAAAGCCAACCTCGAGCAGACGGAAGCCCAGCTGGCGCGGCTCAAAGCAACCTATGACTCGCTGCAGGACAAGCTGAAAGCCGAGATCGGTCGGGGCGACATCCGGCTTTCCCAGGCTGGAGGCCGGATTCAGGTCGATTTGGTAGACAAAATTCTCTTCAACTCTGGTGAAGCCGTGTTGTCCCCAAGGGGGCAAGAGGTGCTTGGCCGCCTTGCTTCGGTGTTGAAGACCGTCGACGACAAGCAGATTCAGGTGTCGGGCCACACCGATGACAGTCCCATCACCTCGGAAGAGCTGCGCAAGCAGTTCCCCAGCAATTGGGAGCTGTCGGTCGCGCGCGCGGTGAATGTGGTGAGGCAGCTTGCCGAGGTCGGCGGAGTACCCGCGCAGCGGCTGCTCGCGGCTGGATATGGGCAGTTCCACCCATTGTCAGCAAACGCGACCCCGAATGGCCGCGCGCAGAACCGGCGAATTGAGATCTTGCTCACCCCCGTGCTCGCGGCGAAGAAGACAGCGCTCGCAGCAAAGCCCGTCGCTGCGAAAGCCGTGGTCGTGAAGAAGAAGTAGCCGTTAGCCGACGTACTTCGCGACCAGCGTCCGCAGCGCATCGAGGTGCATCGGCTTGGTGAGGAAGTCGTTCGCGCCCGCCTGGCGCGCTGCCTCTTGCAGTCGGGCTTCACCCATCGCTGACAGCAGCACCACCGGAATTTGATTCAGGTGCTCATCGGCCCTCATCGCCTTGCAGACATCGAGGCCATCGAGCCCCGGCATCAGCACGTCGAGCAGAACCAGCTGGGGGCGTTCCTGACGAATCAGCGACAGCGCGGTGTCGCCGCGTTCGGCGCGCAGCACGCGGTGGCCGCTCTTGGAGATCGCACGAAAGGCGAAGTCGAGAATCGATTCGTCATCGTCGGCGACGATGACCGTGACCCCGGTCGGCAAATGAGGCGTCTTCGAGAGGCTCTGCACCGCCTGTCTGATGCGCGCATCAGCCTTCGAGTCGACGGCGGTGATTCTCAGGCCGGCCAGCTCGAGCTCGCGTCGGATCCAGATGACCTGAGCTCCCACCGTCGCCTGGAAGCCATCGGGGAGCGTGATCATCACCGCGACCGTTGCGCCATCCACCAGAGTCCCTGCGCCTTTGAGTGTGAAGCCACCAGGCGACAAGCTGCGCACCAGACAGTCGTCGCTGACTTGAGGTCCGTTGAGGACGCTGGTGATTCGTGCCTTCAGGTTGCAGTCGGCGCGCAACTCTTGTCGGCCCGCGGTTCTCGCCGTCGGTTCGCGCGGGGTCCCGATTGCGATTCGACACCGCTCGAGTGACTCAGCATCGATTTGAACCGAGATCCCCGCGGGGAACTTTCCGCTGATCGGGCGGTGGCCCTGAACCACTGCGCTGACCGTCAGCGGCCCGGTGAGCTCGGGTGCTTCGACCTTGATTGACACCGGCGCACCGACGGGGGGCGGGGAATCGGTCGCGACGAAGACCCTGTCTCCGCCGACCGACAGCAGGTCCGCCCACAGGCGCGAACGATCCAGGTAGGTGAGCTTCAGCCGCATTGCTCACACATCGTGTCACAAGCGGGATCAGATCGCGTGTTAGAGCGCCCAACGAAATGCAACGAGCCGCTTCGTCCGAGCCACGTTGTTTGCCGACTGTGAGCGAACGCTTCGCGCGCAGGAAGGATGCGGTGAGCTTTTCGTTCACGTGGGTTGACCTGGGAGCAGCGGGTGCCAACCCCAAGTGACAGCCCCTGGGCATGGGTGGCGGTGGGTCGGCCAGTGCGCGGCGAATTCACCTACAAGGTTCCGCAGGCGCTGCGCGGCACCCTCGCGCCAGGGCAGCGGGTGCGCGTTCCGTTCGGTCGGCAATCCACGTTGGGCTTTTTTCTTGGCCCTGCCGGCGAGCCAGCGCCAGAGCTGCTCAAGCGGCTGAAGTCGATCGAACGGACCCTGGAGACCACCGCCGCGCTGACGCCCGAGCTCGTCGAACTGCTGCGCTTTGCCGCTTCGCACTACCGGTACCCGCTGGGCGAAGCGATGCGCGCAGCGATGCCTCCGGGGTTGTCGAAGAATGTCGATGGGAAGGAAGCCAAAGCCGACTTCATCTGGTGGGCAGTCGCAGCGCCCGATGCGGATCTTACGAAGCTGGTGCGCGCTCCTTCGCAGCACGCCGCGCTCTCGTACTTGCTGGCGGTTGGGGGCCGCGCTCTCGTCGAGGAGGTAGCCCACGCGATCCCCGGGGCAAAGGCGACTCTGAAAGTGCTCGCCCAGAAGGGCCTGGTCAGCCTCGATTCGCAGGAAGTCGTTCACGGCGTCCGCACGGGCCTCGAGCAGGGCAGGCCGCTGAAGCTGACCGGTGAGCAGCACACCGCCATCGAGCGGCTGACCGTTGCGCTCGATGCAGGCGGCTTCGCCACGTTCCTGCTCCACGGCGTCACTGGCAGTGGAAAGACCGAGGTTTACTTGCGGTTGGTCGAGCGCGCTCTCGAGCTTGGAAAAGGGGCGTTGATTCTCGTCCCCGAGATCGCGCTCACTCCGCAGCTCGTCGGTCGCTTCAAGAGTCGGTTCGGCCCGCAGATCGCCGTGCTTCACTCGGCACTGAAGGATCGCGAGCGCCTTCGGCACTGGCAATTGCTGCGCACCGGTGGGGTGAAAATCACGATCGGAGTCCGCAGCGCAATTTGGGCGCCGGTCGCAAACCTCGGTGTGGTGGTGGTGGATGAAGAGCACGACCCGAG
>JANOHG010000127.1:0-4522 GCA_031406375.1 Archangiaceae bacterium
CGCTGGTGCTGGAAGAAGGCCACGACTTCACCCGCAACAGCACCACCTTGTTGGCTCGCGTGTCGGCCAATGATCCAAAGGGCGCAGGCGCCGACAACGTCTCAGGAATCGGCTTCGTGCGGCTCGCGGCCACCAACGTCGTCGACGGCCAGGGCCAGCTGCTCACCCCGCGGGTCAGCTACGCGCCCAACCTGCCTTTCACCCGCACGTCCAATGCCGACGGCGTGCAGGGGGTGTTCGCTCAGTTCATCGACAATGCCGGCAACGCAAGCGCCCTCGTCTCGGATCAAGTGGTGGTCGACACGATTCCTCCGTCGGGCTCGCTGACCATCAGTCGCGGGGCGCGCGCAACCGTCAATGGCTTCACCCACACGCCGCTGGTCGACCTCAACCTCACCGCCGCGCCTGAGCCGAACATGGGGTACGTGCGGGTGAAGCTGGCCAACGACAATGCCGCGGATCTGGCGGGCGCGGTGCAACAGCAACTGAAGAGCAAGATTGCCTGGTTGCTCGACCCCACCGAAGGCATGCGGGTCGTGCACTACGTGCTGGTCGACGCGGCCGGTAACACCGCCGGGCAGGCGCAGCAGAGCATCACGCTCGACACCACGCCTCCCGCGGGCTCACTGGTTCGATTGTCACCCTCGCCGACCAACTCGCTGACGGTCAGCTTGATGGTGGGCGCGACGGACCTCAACGGTCTGTCGCCAACCCAGGCACTCACCTTGTCCGAAGACCTTTCGTTCTCGAGCGCGGGTACTCAAGGGCCAGCGGCGTTGTCGGGCAACGTGAGCTTCAGCACATCGGCCCCAGACGGCAACAAGACGGTCTACGCCCGCTTCCGCGACGTCGCAGGAAACGACTCGACCACCTCGATCGCGCTCGCGCTGGATCAGACACCTCCTTCTGGCTTCATCTCGCTCGAAGGGGTGCTCGCCGACGGCGAGTTGTCCACCAGCCTCACCGCAAGCACGGCAGTCACCGTCAAGGTCCAGCAAACTGGAGCGACCCAGTACTTCCTCGGCGACGACACGCTGATAACGTGCCCAACGATGGGCTACGCCGCGCTGCCGTCGAACAGCCAAATTCAGGGGCATCTGCTTTCGGGCACCGCGACGCCTCGCCAGGTGAAGGCTTGTCTGCGCGACTCCGCCGGCAACACATCCGGGCCTGTCGTCGCGAGCATCGCGCTCGACGTGGCAAGTCCGTCGGGCTGCACCCTGACCCTTGCCGGCCGGAAGCTTGATGGCACCGCAGCGCCTGCGGGGAAGACCGCATTGAGAGACGTCTCGGCGTCGGTGACAGGTTGTTCAGAGACGCCCGCCGAGGTGTTGCTCACCGAGGGCACGCCCACCTGCACCGCGTCGGCGTCGAACGCGTGGGTGCAGTTTTCTTCGCCGCTTGTCTTCTCGCTGTCAGGCGGCGACGGGCTGGCAACGGTGCGCGGCTGCGTACGCGATGCGGCGCGGAACACCGCGTCGGTGGTCTTCGCCACGCTCGCGCTCGACACGACCGCGCCTTCTGGCGCCAGCGTTTCGATCGACCTGGGGGCTGCCTACGTCAACGCCACGCAGGTGCTGGCGCGCGGGGGCACCGTCGCGTCGGTGCTCGGTACAGCCAACGGCGCGGCTGAGTGGGCGCTGTCAGACACCAACTCTCCGACAAACTTCGTCACCTTCACCGGCGCGGCGGCGAACCTCACCTTCGCGGGCACCGGGCTGCGAACCGCCTATGCGCTCTTCCGCGATGAGGTTGGCAACACCACGGCGCTGGTACAGGACGCGATCGAATTCGACGTCGTCGGGCCTGCAGGCGCGATGGCAATGGGCACCCCTTCGATTGCATTGACGGGCGCGTTGGCCGACGGAACTGCGTCGACCACGCTCACGGCCACCGCGAACGTCACCATCGACTTCACCGTCGAAGGCGCGAGCGAGTATTTCCTCGGCAACGAGAGCACGGTGGTCTGCCCAACCACGGGCTACACTGCGCTGATCGACAAGACCCTGGCCAACCAGCCGCTGACAGGCGCGGGTACCCCACGGGTGATGACCGCCTGCTTCAAAGACGCCGCCGGAAACATCGTCGGCCCGGTGCAGGACACAGTGACGTTGGATACCGCCGCTCCCGCGGGGTGCGTGCTGACGATCAACGGCGCCAAGCGCGACGGGAACTCAGCAAGCGGCAACCGCACTGCGGTCTACGAGAACCGGGTCACTTCCTCGGGGTGCACCGAGACGCCCGCCGAGATTTTCCTCACCGAGCTTACCCCCACCTGCTCGGCGAGTATCTCGCTGCCTTGGGTGAGCTACAGCTCTCCGACGCCTTTTCAGCTCGGCGCAGCAGAAGGGATCCACACCGTGCGCGGGTGTGTTCGCGATGCGGCGCGCAACGTCGCGGTGGTGGTGCAGGACACCATCGATGTCGACACGACCGGCCCTACCGGTACGGCAGTATTCATCAACGACAATCAGCTCTACATCAATGACAGCCAGGTCATCGCTGGCGTCGCAGCAGTGACCGTTTTTGGAGTCGCGACCGACGCCTTCGACTGGGCCGTGAGCGACAATCCGACCCCTGCGGGCTTCGTCGAGTTCGCGACCAACAACCCTCAAGGAGCGAGCTTCCCAGCGGCGAGCGACGGGATGCGAACGGTCTACGCGATCTTCCGCGATGACCTATTGAACCCGACCGGCCCGGTAATCGACACCATCACCATCGACCGCACCCCGCCCGCGGTCACCGCGATGAGCATCGACGTCTTGTCCACCGGCTACCCCGGGTTTACGCCCAGCGAAGCAGTGACAGTGTCGGTCAGCGGCTCGAACGACGCCGTCGATGCCTACCTGGCTGAACGCTTGCCGGTGGGCGCCTGTGCCACCAGCGACTTCGCGGCGGCACCCCGCCAAGCGGTCGTCAGCGGTTACACCTTCCTCCTCTCGCCCACCGAAGGGTTACGCCGGGTATGCCTGCGGTACCGCGACGCCGCCGGCAACCTCTCAGCGATCCTCACCGACACGGTGTTGCTCGACAAGACTCCGCCGACCACGCCGCAAATCGTCAACCCAGACCAGTTCAGAACGCTGAGCCATGGCGCGGCGTTCACGGTGAACATCGCATCGGTGTCGACCGATAACTTTGGTCGCGACTATCAGCGCCTGGGGGGCCTCGACCCGTCGGGCAACCTGATCACCAACTGGGCGCCGGTCACACCCACCGCCGGGCCGACGGGCTTTGTCTTTCGGGTGATCAACGACGGTGGAGAAGAAGGCGTGCGCAACGAGATGCGGCTGCGCGCAGTCGATGACGCGGGCAATGCCAGCGGCGAGAGCGTGGTGTTCGTCACCGCTGATACCAACGCTCCAGATCCGGTCTCGTGGCGCCAGTCGTGGGTTGATCAGTCGAACGCGCGTGCGACGGCGTTCTGGCAGGCCTCGCCGTCCGGCGACGTGGTGGGCCACAACGTCTACTACGGCCCTGCTGAGACCTTCGCCGACAACGACACTTCTATCTACGCCACCGAAGGATCCTCTCCCGTCTACTTCGCGACCTCAAATCCGAACAAGCCGTCGGCCACCCTTTCGGGGCTCCCCAATGGCACGCCGACGTACATCCGGATCCGCCCCGTTGACAGGGCAGGCAACCAGGGCGCGTGGAGCGTGGGAGATGCTGGAGTGCCGCTGTCTGATGGAGGGGCACCAGCGCTGAAGCTTCAGCCCGACGAGGTCTCGGCCAACGAGCTCGCCTTTCTGGCGTTACCTCCGGGCCAGGATCTCGTTTACCGGATTACCACCCACGGCAACGTGCTCTACGTGATGGCCGGCAACGCCTTTTGTACGCTCAACAACAACGCCTTCCTTCACGCGATCGACATGAAGGAACTGATGGCGCCGATTCAGCGCGGCACGGTGGTGCCCATTCAGGCCGTCCCTTCGCTCGGGAGCACGCTCACCCTGGTGGGCACGAAGGATTGCGACCTTCCCAACACCTCTAACGCAGACATCATCGTCGATGGAAATTGGCTCTACGCGCTCACACCCAATCGGCTCCACATCGTCAACGTGTCCGAGCCGCTGAGTCCGACGTTGTTGGTGTCGATCGACATCAGCGCCGCCGACCCAGGTACAACGTTCCACGCCCAAAGCATGGCCCTGCTTGGCGACAAGCTCGCGATTGGAGGCCAACGAGGAACTGCGGGAACTGGGCTCTTCGCGTCGGTGTGGGCGATGGGCGAGCTGCTCGACAGAAACCTCGCCACCCAGCCCAACAGCCTCGACCGGCTGGGAGTACTGACGATGGCCTCGCAGGTGCCGACGGCAGCCGCGGTGACGCGCGACCGAATGATCCTCTTCGGCTACGGCTCGACTGCGCTGCAATACCGCATCAACCTGGCTCCGGCGCTGGCAGCTGCGCCTGGCAACCCGACCTTCGATGGGCTCGGCTCGAACGGCCCTATCATCCGCAGCCGGCCTCCGGTGAGCGGGAACCTGCTGTATTCCGCTTCGCCGTTGGCGGGCCTGAC
>JANOHG010000799.1:0-4996 GCA_031406375.1 Archangiaceae bacterium
TCGCGGCGCAGAAGCGCACGCTGCAGCGGCTGGGCGACGTGCTCGTCTCGCAGGGCACCATCACCGCCGAGAAGTTCAAGCAGATGGTCGGGCTGCAGAACACCGAGACGCTCTACCAGTTGTTTTCGTGGAAGACGGGCAGCTACGAGTTTGACCAGTGCGACGTCGACGTAGACCCGATGTTCGCTCCGATGCGCGCCGAATCAGTGCTGATGGAAGGCTTCCGAATGGTCGACGAATGGCCCGTCGTTCGTCGGAAAATCACCAGCTACTCGCTCACGTTCGAGAAGGTCAGAGACCTACCTCCCGCTCCGCTCGAATCCAACGCATTCGACGCTGCGCTCGACGGTGCGTTTGGCGACACGCACGAAAAACAGCAGGGCGAGTTGCAGTCGGTCGGTGAGGCCGAACGGCGCTGCTACAACTTCGTGAACGCCAACCGCACCGTTCGCAAGCTGATCGACCTTCGATGCGTGGGCGAGTTCGAGACCTGTAAGGCGCTCTCCACCCTGGTGAACCTCGGGTATTTGCGCATCGTCCCGACCATCAATCGAGACGAGGACGACCTGGAAGGCGAGCTCACCTTCGTCGAGCGCGCTTCGGGCGTCGTCGGCCGCGTTCTGGTCACGATGCTCGTGCTCGTGGGTCTGCTCTTCATCGGTACCAGGCTCGACTTCGGTGCTTTGAAAGTCGGCGGCTCGGCGACGACGTACACCGACCCTGCCAGCCAGCGCTTCATCTCGCGACAGCAGCTCAGCCGCATTGAAGCTGCGCTCGGCGTCTACCGCCTTGAAAAAGGCGAAATGCCCCAAGCGCTCACTGCGCTGGTCGACGCGAAGCTGCTCGAGCCTGGCGATCTCAACTATCCGTGGGTCGACGATTACTACTATCGCCGCACCGACCGTCAGGCGTACCTGTTGCTGCCTCCGCTGCGGTAAGCAGCCTTGTCGCCAATGGGTAGCCAATGAAAAGCGTCCAGCTCGACCTCGGTGACAACGATCTGACCCGCGCGCTCGCCGGGGCCCAGAACGAGAACTTCAAGTTGGTCGAACGGCGGTTGGGGGTGCGCATTGGTCAGAGAGGCACCGAACTGACCATCGCGGGCGTCGGCGCCGCGGTCGATTTTGCGGCGGCGCTGTTCACCCAGCTGCAGCTCATTCACGAGGCGGGGCATCCGGTTCACCGGGAAGACGTCGAGCAGGCGATCAAGGTGCTCGGGCACCAGGGGGGCAACGGCGTAAAAGACTTGATGCTGTCACCCGTTCTGAAGGGCGGGCAGGGCCGGCAAATCGCCCCGCGGAGCATCGCGCAGAAGAAGTACGTCGAGCTGATTCGCGATCACGACATCGTCTTTGGCATCGGGCCTGCGGGTACTGGAAAGACGTACCTTGCGATGGCAATGGCGGTTTCTGCGCTGATGGAACGCAAGGTCAAACGCATCATTCTTTGTCGGCCTGCGGTCGAGGCAGGAGAAAAGCTCGGGTTTCTGCCCGGCGACCTGGCCGAGAAGGTCAACCCTTACCTGCGGCCGCTGTACGACGCGCTGCACGACATGATGGATGACGACAAGGCTGCTTTGCTGATCGAGCAGGGGACGATCGAGGTCGCTCCGCTGGCGTTCATGCGCGGTCGCACGCTCAACGATGCGTTCGCGATCCTCGACGAGGCGCAGAACACCACCGTCGAGCAGATGAAGATGTTTCTCACCCGACTGGGCTACTCGAGCAAGACGGTGGTTACCGGAGACGTGACCCAGGTGGATCTTCCGGTCGGAAAGTTGTCCGGCCTGAGCCACGCGCGGAAGATCCTCGGCCAGGTCGATGGCATCGCCTTCGCCGAGTTCACCGACATCGACGTGATGCGGCACCCTCTGGTGCAGGAAGTAATCAGGGCGTACGAGAAGGATCCTTCGGTCTGAAAGTCAGCCCATAGCCAGCGGGTCTTAACCGTTGTCCACTCGAAGTGTTCAGTGCTCAAACCACGACCCGCGATGCGCATTGTTCTTGCCGTTGGCTGCTTGCTCTGCGCGCACGCGTTCGCTGGGGCGTTGACGTTCGAGCAAGCAGTCGATCGCGCGATCGAGCGCAACGAGCGCGCAAAGATCTCTCGTCAGACCGAGGTCGCTTCTCGCGCGCGACTCGATCAGGCGCGATCCTTCTTCTTCCCTTCGCTGAGCGTCACCGCCAGCTACGCCCGGCGCTTCAATGAGACGGTGAACAGTCAAGGGGTCACCGTTCAGGGGTTGAATGCGCTCTTTGCGACCGCGACCGCGCGGTGGACGGTGTTCGACGCCCGTGGAATTCCGCTCTATCGGGCCTCGGCGCGTGACGTCGATGCAACCGTGCTCGAAGCTGCCGACGCGCGTCGGCTGCTGGCGTTCGAAGCAGGTGATGCCTACCTACAGACCCTGTCGTCGCTGGCCGTGGTTGACGCTGCGCGCCGGCGGGTCGAGTTCGCGCGTCAGAGCGTGAAGGAAAGTGCCGCTCGGCAAGCTGCCGGCCTGGTCAGCGTCAACGACGTCACCCGCGCGCAGCTCGAGGCCGCGACTGCCGAACGCGAGCTGACCCGAGCCATCTCAAGCGCCGAGGCTTCGCGCATTCATCTGGGCTACTTGCTCGACGCACAGTCGACAGAGCTCGATGCGCTCGAGCGTCCCTCGGCGCTGCTGGACGTCGCCGCTGGCCATGCGCCGCAGCTGGGCAACGAAGTGGTGGCCCGCGCCTCCGAAACCCGACTCGATGTCGCCGCGGTTCAAGCGCGAGCAGTTCAAGCCGACGCATTCGCCGCCGAGCCGAATGCGCGGCTCTTTCCCACTGTCTCCGTCACCGGCCAATACCGGGTCAGCAATGAGACGGGCGTCAGCGGGCGTGCAGGCGATGGCTACGTCGGCGTTGATTTGACCTGGGCGTTGTTCGACGGCGGCGAACGGTATGCGGCGCGCCGTCAGCGCCTTGCTCAGGCGGCGATCGCAGTACTGCAGGCCAGGCTCACACAACGCCAGGTGGTTACCCAGGTGCGTGCCGCGCTGGTGGCACTCAAGAGCGCGCAGGCAGCGATCGCCCAGGCGAAGGTCGCGGCCGACGTCTCTGAGAAAAACGCGACCGAGACCGAAGAGCTCTACCGTCAGGGGCTCGCGTCGACGCTGCAACTGTCAGACGCATCGCTGCGCCGGTTCGAAGCCGAGGTCGAGCTGGCCCGCGTACAGTACGGATTGGCGCTGTCGTTGCTCGATTTACGAGCTGCGATGGGCGTCGACCCGCTCGGTCGCGAGGTGACGCCGTGACGCGTTTGATGGTGCTGTTGGTGCTGGCGACCGGGTGCTCAAAGGAAGCAAGCGTCGCGTCCGCCCGTGGAGGAGCCGGCGGCCCGCGGAAGGCGCTGGTGTTTCCAGTGCAAACCGAGCCGGTAGAAGTGCGTGAGGTCGAGTATTCACTTGGAGCGGTGGGGTCGGTGGAGGCCTTTGAACGGGTGCAGATCACCGCGCGCGTCGCCGGGGCTGTTGACCGAGTTCGCTTCGTCGAAGGTCAACGCGTGAAGGCCAAGGATCTGTTGGTCGAGATCGACGCGCGTCGCTACGCGCTGATGGTGCGGGCGGGCCAAGCTGCGCTCGACAAGGTCCAGGCAACCAAGAATGACGCGGACGCTGCGTTCGAGCGGCGCGAGCAGGTGCAGAAGACGTCACCTGGCCTGATCACCCCCGAAGAGCTGGCGACGTTCCGTTCGCGCGCCGCGACCGCCGTCGCAGACCTGGCCGCGGCACAGGTGGCGCTCGAGCAGGCAGAGCTCAACCTGCGCGACGCCTACGTGCGTGCTCCCGTCGCCGGAGTCCTGCAGACCCGCACCGTCAGCACCGGTCAGTACGTGCAGGTGGGCACGGCGCTCGCTTCGATGGTCCACCGAGATCCGATGCTGGTCCGCTTCAAGGTGCCCGAGCCCGATGCGCAGCGCGTGAAGGTGGGCATGCCGCTGCGTTTCCTGGCCAGTGGAGACCCCAAACCGCTGACAGCGAAGATCGCCAGCGTGGCAGAGACAGCTGATGAGACGACCCGAATGGTGACCATCACCGCCGAGGTAGAAGCCGCCGATCGAGATCGCGCACGCCCAGGAGCATTCGCTGACGTCATCGTGCCGGTGGGAGGCGCTCGCGAGGCACCCGTCGTACCCCAGACCGCGGTTCGGCCAAGCGAGCGCGGCTTCCTTGCGTTCGTCGTCGAAGGCACGACCGCACGGGAACGCATCCTCGTTTTAGGAATGCGCACCACCGATGGCCGAGTCGAGGTCAAAGACGGCTTGAAGGCCGGCGAGCGGTTGGTGATTCGAGGCGCCGAGGCACTGCGAGACGGCGTTCAGGTCGTGGTCGCCACTGCGCCGCCTGTTTCAAGAGCTGCCCCGGGCGGCGCGCGATGAGCATCACCGAGATCTGTATTCGCAAGCCGGTGCTGGCTTGGATGATGATGACCGCGACGATTCTTTTCGGGGCGGTCGCATTCTCCCGCATCGGCATCAGCCAGTTTCCCGACGTCGACTTTCCGACCATCAGCGTACAGGTCGCCTGGGAAGGCGCCGCGCCTGAGGTGATCGAGCACGACGTGGTCGAGCCGCTGGAAGAAGCGGTGGTTCAGGTTGAAGGGATCCGCGCGATCACGAGCACGTCCCGACAGGGAAGCGCAAGCATCACCATCGAGCTGGATCTGAAGCGCAACGTCGATGCTGCGCTGCAGGACGTCCAGACGCGCGTGGCGCAGGTGCAGCGGTTGCTGCCACGCGACATCGACCCCCCGGTGGTGTCGAAGAACAACCCAGAGGACCAACCGATTCTATGGGTCGGCGTTTCGGGGCCCTACCCGCAGGCGATGATCAGCGAGGTCGCCCGTTATCAAGTGAAGGAAAAGCTGCAGACGGTGCCGGGGGTGGGCGAAATCATTCTCGGTGGGTACCTCGATCGGAACATCCGAATCTGGATCAACGCCCAGAAGCTTGACGCGCATCGGGTCAC
>JANOHG010000151.1:0-2137 GCA_031406375.1 Archangiaceae bacterium
TACCTACCGTCAGCTCACACTACCGGTAGTGACTCCCTGATTCTTCCCGATACCCCAACACCTCAGACCTTCCGGACAGCTGGCTGCTTCAGCTGAAAGCGAAGAACCCGGACACTTCGTACGATTCCATCAAGCTCTACATTCGGAAGAGCGACCTTCAGCCGTTGAAGGGCCAATACTTCGGCACCAGCGGCCAGATGATCCGATCTGCTGAGTTCACCGACCATAGGGAATTCGACAAGGGCTACGTGCGGCCCGCCAAAGTGGTGATGAAGAACGAGCTCGTCAAAGCACGCAAATCTCAGATGGTGATGAAGTCGCTCAAGCTAAACATCGACCCGCCCGCGCAGCGGTTCACCCAGTCGGACCTTGGCAAGTAGTCATGAGGCGTTCGCCGCTCATTCTCATAACGCTGCTCGCCTGCGCTGCATCGGGCGAGGAAGCGCCGGACGCGGGGCTCGACTCCACGACGCCCGAACCCGAGCCGCCTTCTTTCCTGCACCGGGTCGAGGCCAACGGCTACCTGTCGCTGCGCGGAAGCTTCACCCGCTCGAGAACCAATGGGCTCATCCCGACTGAAGATCAGCCGCAGCTCACCGGCCTCGCCGAGCTCAATGGTCAGCTAAAGGTGAGCTTTCGCGAGCGCAGTTTCGTCTACGCCGACCTGTCGTTAATTGCTCAGGCTGCCGGGAATTTTCGCGGCACCGACAAGAACGGAAACGAAACCATCGTGGCCGACCACGACACACCGTCGAACCGCCCAGTTGCTTCAATCAACGAACTCTACGCGCTGCACGAGTTTCTGCCTGAGCTCAACCTGATGGTCGGCAAGAAGCGCCTCGTCTGGGGCAGCGGGCAGGCCTACAACCCAACCGACCTGCTCAACATCCGCAAAGACCCCACCGACCCGACTTTTCAGCGCTCGGGCGCTTGGTTGGCGCGCGTCGAAGTACCTTTCGAGAGCCTCGTCTTCACGGCCCTCTTCGCTCCCAGCGTCCTCAAGCAAGTCAATGGCATCCCCCAGCAGTTTCTCATCTGGCCGGGGTGGGACCAGAAGGACACCGAGCTGCATTACCTCGCCGCGTTCCGCGCCTACGCGCTGGTCGCCGACGCCGACGTAAACTTGATGTTCTTCTATTCGAACCTCTACGGCGACGCGTTCACCCACAAGCTTCGCTTCGGAGGAAGCTTCAGCCGGTACTTCTTCACCGACTATGAGTTTCACACCGAGTTCCTCATTGGGTCGGGCAGTGGGCGCGACTACCTCGACTCTGAATGTGTCGTCACAGCGCTGGCGGCGTTGGGGTGCAACAGCGCGAACAAGCCTTTCGTGAGCAAGTCGAAGCTTGAAGATGGCGCGCTGTATCCCAAGCTGCTCGTCGGCACCCGCCGCCAGTTTGACGATGAGTCGTTTCTTTCGCTTGAGTACCTCTACCAGGCCGATGGTTACACGGCGGCGCAGTACCAGGACCTCGTCAACGCTTTCGACTTGGTGCAGCAGGCCAAAGCCCTGGGAGTCCCTGCCAATCGGCTTCCCAGCCTCAGCCCGGCCACTGCTGACACAGCGCAGCAGCGGTTCAGCTTCGAACCTCTCGCGCAGCACTACGTGTTCCTCACCTACAGCAAGCCGCGCATCTTCGATGACTTTACCGCGCAGCTCGTCACCATCGTGAACCTCCAGGACTTCTCGACCATCTGGACACCGTCGGTCAGCTGGAGCACTACCGACTGGCTCACCTTGTCTGCGATTGGCTTCATTCCTCTGCCGGGTCCCGACTCACTGGCGGCCAAGACGAGCACCGACAAGCGCATCACCGAGTATGCAAACCTGCCGTTGTCGTACCGCGTCCTGCTCGAGGCACGCGTTTTCTACTGAAGGGCTCCCATGAACCTCGTCGAACTCAAAGGCATCAAGAAGACCTACCTGCTGGGCCAGACCAAGGTTCCAGCCCTCTCGGGCGTCGACCTCTTCATCGAGAAGGGCGAGTTCACCGTTGTCACCGGACCTTCAGGCAGCGGGAAGACAACCCTGCTCAACATCATTGGTTGTCTCGATCGCGCCACCGAGGGCAGCTACATGCTCGACGGAGTCGACGTCAGCAACCGGGACTTCGATGACCTTGCCGAGGTGCGAAAC
>JANOHG010000179.1:0-1108 GCA_031406375.1 Archangiaceae bacterium
AATCACCTGCCGCGGAGTCGCTTCGGCTGCGAGCAGATCTCCAATCTGCGCGTATGCAGAAGTGCCGAGAAAGTGATCCACCTCAGGCATCTCTTTGGCGAGGTCCGGCGCATACCGTTGCGACAAACAGCCGGTGACGACCAGCGTCTTGCACGAGCCCGACTTCTTGTGCTCGGCCAGCTCGAGGATGTGATTGATGCTTTCCTGCTTCGCCGGCCCGATGAACGCGCAGGTGTTGATGACGATCACCTCAGCCGACTCGGGCTCAGGGACCAGGTTGTAACCACCGCGCACCAGCGTTCCGAGCATCACCTCGGAATCGACCCGGTTCTTCGGGCAGCCCAACGTCATCATGTACAACGACTTCAACGGCGCTTTTAAGGTCTTTTTCATGGTGCCTGCTACTTCTTGCCGAGCTCGCTGCGCTCGAAGTGATCGTTGCTCCACGAGAAGTGCGCGGTCGAGCCGTTCGTGTAGCCGATGGTCAGCCCCCCATCGTTGTTGAGCTCGAAGCTCATCGCTCGCCCCAGCGCACACGTAGCAGCCGGCCATTCGAGCACGCGCGCCGCCGTGCTGCCTCTAATGACGTAGAGCGCCATTCGCAGCTCGTGCTCCGAGTGGCATTGCTCATTGTGGTTCGGGTTCTGCCCGGTGAGGACAGTGAAGATGGGCCGGTTGTCGTTGAGCTCCATTCGGGCAGGCAACGGCAGCTGAACGCTCTTCGGGTCAAGCGCCTTATCGCCCGCGATCAGCTCCGAAAGGCTCTCAGGGGTCAGCGTCGCGTCAGCGACCGCCCAGACCGGATAATGCAACACCGCGAAACCGACCCAGCCGCTCGCCCGCGCTTCTAGGCCCTCGACCTCGACGGGAGGCACCAACTTCAGGTTCTTTCGCAGCTCGTCAGGAAGGCGCGTTGGGCCGCCCACCATCTCTCCCGAGGTGCAGGTGCTGACCACCGACGGCTCGCCTTCTTCGTCCTTGTCGATGAAGTCGACACAGATGTTGAGTGCGAGCTGAAGCTGGCCAGGCATGCGAGGCAGCGACCGCGCAGGGAAGGCCAGCTCGAGGCTCAGCGCTTTCGGTTCCGTTTTCGCGGCGGCCTTCACCA
>JANOHG010000188.1:0-7369 GCA_031406375.1 Archangiaceae bacterium
TCGAAGCGCTCGCCACCGTCAGCTTCGCCGCCTGCGCAGTCTGGTACCCATTCGCTGACCCATCGAGATCGCAATAGACGTAAGGCTTGGTCTGGTACCGGTACCGGTACGCGACATCGTACGTTCCCGCCACCGCCGGAGCGGTGATCGCCTTCGAGTACCGATCGAAGTAGATGGCATCACCCACGAAGCTCGCCGCCTGCCAGGTCGTCCAAGTCGATGGCTGGGTTCCAAAGGGCCCGTACCCGACCTCGCTTGTCACCGCCGCACCCTGCCCCGCTGCATCCGTCACCCCCACCACCCACACGTGTGAGTTCGTCGCCGCCGACTGCCCCGACGGCTGCGCCAGCAGCGCGCTCGGCATGTCGACCTGACAGTGATCGACGTCGACCTGCTTCACGGTCGCGACTCCAAGCTGCGTTGCTTGCACGCCGTTCTCGCTGCCGTCGAGATCGCAGTACGTGTACGCGCTGCCCTGATGCTTGAAGCGAAAGGCGTAAGCGTAGGTGCCTGCATCGGCGAACGTGAGGCTGCCCTTCCATTCTTCGGTGCCGTCGTTTGCCTCGAGGTTGTAGCTGCCGGCAGTCCAACTCCAAGCGGGATCACTGGGCACCATTGGCGTCGGGCCGTAGCCGACTTCGCCGATGATTCCGATTCCTGCATCTGCCGCTTCGGTGATGCCCGCCCCCAGCACGCGGCCGAAAATGGTTCCGCTCGAAGCACCCACGCGCGCCTCCAACGTATCTGGAAACTGCAATTTGCAACGATCTACTCCCAGCGCGCTCACCTGCAGAGTCCCTGTCTGATCGATCGTGAAGTTGAAGGTGTCGCTGCCGTCAGCATCACAGTACTTCGCAGGGCCATCATTGAGATTGAAGCGGAACGCGTAGGCGTAGTTTCCCGCGGCGATCGACATCGGGAAGCTCGCGCGGTACTCGTCGTTGGCGCCACTGCCGGTGTCCTTGTTGTAGGTCGCGTCGACCCACATCCAGGTCGTGGGATCTGCAGCAGCCAGCCCAAAGCCCAGCTGCCCCTTGATCGCAGCGCTTGAGCCCGAGCCCTGCGTGATTCCCATCTTGAAGACCTGCGCGAAGATCGTCGGCCCAGCAGAGCCGACCTTCAGCTTCGTGACCGGCGGCGCCTCGAACACTTCACCTCCCAACTTGCACCAATCGACCAGAGGCCGGCTTACCCGCAGCTTCGAAATCTGTGGTTCGTTCAACCCGTTTGCGATTCCGTCGCGATCCGCGATCACCCAACTCGCGCCGTTGTCGATGCTGAAGCGCGCTGCGAAGCGGTATTCCCTGCTCGCCATCCCGACGGCTCCCGCCAGCATCACCTCGCCCTTGTAGGCATCCCGCAGCATGTCGCCCACCGTCGGGCCGTCGGCGTCTGCGCTGTAAACCCCAGCTGTCCAAACGAAGTCGGATGCTTGGGGCGGCTTCGACAACGTCGTCGCGACGCCCACCTGAGCTTTGATCCCCATCCCCTGCCCAGCTCCCTTCGTCAGCATTCCGGCCGAGACCTGCCCGAGAATCGACACCGCGATCATCGCGTTCCCCGACGTGTCGGCTGCGTCGCTAGGGTTCAGCAGCAACGCCTCGTCGATCATCTTCGGTGCTTCGCTTTCGTAGGTGAACCCCGCAGCCAGCGTCGCGCTCTGGCCGTCGGCGTTGGTCACCATCACCGAGACCTTGCCAGCCATCGACACCGCCGGAGCGCGCACCGTCAACTTGCGCCTGCTGCTGACGATCAGGTGCGTCCCCAGCTTTTCGCCGAACTTCACCGTTGCGCTGTCGTCGAAGTTCACCCCGTTGACGGTAACCTCCGTCGCGCCAGTCAGCGGCCCAGAAGTAGGGCTGATGGAGGTGAGCTCAGGTGCCTGGGCGTTACCTCCGCCCGCGCCACCATCCATTGTGCTTGGCGATTTAGGGCACCCTGCAAGGACCACAACCGCGACGAGACTGAAGAGAAGCCAACGCGTCATTGGGCGACGGACCCTACCAACCTACGCGATGCGAGACATCCGTAGACCGCTCGAGCGCGCTGCTGAGCTACCTTCGGCCAGATGCTGGGTGTTCTGACGGCGTTGGCGTTGGCGGCTCCCGCCAGTGAGCCGGTAGTCGAGGTGGTTCGGGGTGGGCGCACCACGCGGCAGACCCGCGAGGTAATGCAGACGCGGGTGACGATCGCCATCGCGGATCCTCCCCGCGATGCGCTCGCCAACCATCAGCTCGACTTCCATGAGGCGTTCGCCATCTTCACCCGCGTCGATCGGGCGACGAATGAGAAGAACGAGGCTTCGGCGCTATCGGTGATCAACGCGGCGGCAGGGCCTGGGCCGGTGCCGGCGCCGGCAGAGCTCTGCAAGATGATCGGCCTTTCGCTCGACGCGGCCAAGAAGTCGAAGGGCCTGTTTGATCCAACCTCTGCCGTGCTGCGCGAGCTGTGGAAATTCCCTGCCGATGGAACAGCAACTGTTCCTGATGCCGACGCGCTGAAGGCGCTGTGCAAGCGGGTCTCGTGGAAGAACGTCGAGGTAAAGGCGCTCAAGAAGCCGACGTCTGAAGCGGCCTGCACCGTGCGTTTCAAGAAGCCGGGCATGCAGCTGGGGCTCGAGGGAATCGCGAAGGGCTGGGCAATCGACCAAGCAGTGAAGCTCCTTCGCGGGCTCGGCTATCAGAACTTCTTCGTTCAGGCGGGCGACAATCAATTCCTCTCAGGGAAGGTCGGCGATCGCGCCTGGAAGGTGTCGATTCGCGATCCGCGCGGAACCGAAGGCAAGCCCTTCTTGCGCACCGAAGTGTCCAATTCCACCTTCACGACCAGCTCGGACGACGAGCACTTCTTCGTCAAAGACGGCGTGCGCTACCACCCTCTGATTGATCCACGCAGCTGTCAGCCGGCACGAAAGTCGGTCGTGACGACCGTGCTCGCGAAGACCGCGGTCGAGGCAGAGTACCTTTCTAAGGTCGCCTTCATCCTGGGCTGGCCAGAAGGCGAACGGTTGACCGCAGCCGCTCACGCGCAACTCGTACTCGTCGACGCCCACGGAGGTGTTCACTTCTCGCCAGCGCTGAAACCGACGCTCGAGTGGTCAAATCCCAGTGGGTTCGCGACGCCCGAAGCCGTTCACCAATAGCTACCAGCGCAGCCGCACGCCCAACGACGCGCTCACGAAGTACCCAAGCTCAGGAGCCAGCCCCGTTGAAGACCTGCCCTGCTTGACGACTCCGCCCTGCACCGCGAACGAAAACACCTTGTAGCCACTTTCGATTTCTGCCGTGAAACGCTCGTACTGTTCATTCAGAAACGGAGTCCACCGAACGCTGAACAACAGTCGCCCCTGGGGGCTGTCGATCGCCGCGATCGACAGCGTGGGTCCCACCCCAAGCGTGTCTGCCGAAGTCCCCAGCGTTAGCTGAATTCGTTGGTAGTCGAACGCCGCACCCAACCCGAAGAATCCAAACCAATACCGAAGCTCAGGCGACAGCTGTAGAAAGTACGTCTTCGCGTCGGGCGCGATCAAAAACAGAACGGTTCCCCGCAGCTCGACACCGGACGCGAGCCCGCTGGCAGGCGCTGTTCCCCAGAACCCCTGCCGGATTGTCACCTGCGCGCCCAGCACCGGCTTCGAATCGGTGCTGCCAATCGAGAAGTAGCCACCCGCGAGGTGCGCCGAAAGCCCGCCTCCGAGCCTTTCATCCGACCTATCAATCTTCCCTGCTTCCGCGATCGCCTTGTTCGATTCGCCGCGACGCTTGAGCTCGGCCACCTCGTACTCCTTGTCGACCTCGGCGAGCCGAGCGGCCTTGTCGGCCTCTGACAGCTCGATGCTGCGCTTGAGCTCTTCCACCTTCTTCAGGTGCGCGACTTCTGCCGCCTGTCGGCTCGCTTCCGCGCGCGCCTTCATTTCTTCCGAGCTCAGGTTCTCTTTGTCGATCAGATCCTGTCGCTTCTTCTCGGCTGCATCCTTTCGACCTTCACGCTCGGCGACGATCTTCGCTTCGGCCGCTTCCTTCGCCTCACGCGACGCCCGTTCGGCCGCTGTCTCTTTCGCGCGCCGTTCGGCTTCCGCCTGCTTTTCGGCAGCGCGCTTTGCGGCGTCGAGCTTGTCTTTCTGCGCCTGATCGGCTGCCGCCTTCTGTTTCGCCTGCTCGGCTGCCGCGGCCTCTTTCGCCTTTGCCTCTTGCTCTGTTCTGTCTCGCGCCGCGCGTTCAGCCGCTGCCTTTTGATCCTGTTTAATCAGCTCTGCCTGTTTGGCCGCCTCGGCCGCCGCAAGCAGCTTTGCCGCGTCGGCAGCCTGCACATCCACGCGCGCCTTCTCGACAGCAAGCCGATCGGTACAGCTCTTGTATTGGCTGTTCACCCACACCGACCACCGGGGGTATTCGGTGGTCACCAGCTTGCGCCGTTCGGCTTGCTGTCTTCGTCGCACCGCTGCGGCCTTCAGCGAACCGGCGTCGGCGTTGCACGACACGTCGGTCAACGCGGGCGCCGAGGCGATCGACACTGCCATCCGATATTGCTGACCTGCGTAGGCGATCAACATGTCTCGCAGGTAAGCCCCTTCATCGAAGCTCAGCTGCTGTTGGAGCGTGGTGGTGAGCAGCTGTCCGCACCGCACCTTCGCCTCGTCGCACGAGATGCTGTCGCTGGCGCACGCCGCCGCTGTCGCCTCGAAGCCGCTGGCCATCACCTCGTCCTGCGCAAGCGCAGTGACGATCGCATTGGTGGTACGAAAGTTCGGACGAGGGCATTCCTGCGCGAGCGCGACACCCGACCCCAGCGCCAGAGTCATCGCAACGGTGTGAACGAGTATGGAACGAGTCATGGACTCGAAAATCTAGCCCGCTCAGGGCGAGTTGGCTCTTATCTGTTCAGCATCACGCACCGCTTCGATCGTCGAAATCGTGCCCTCGAGCCGCTTCTCACCCTCGGGGCTTTCGTACCGCTGAGCTGCGCGCAACTCGGCCACCGCCTCGTCGTAGTGCTTGAGCATCAACAATGCCTGTGAGAGCCCCGAGTGGGTGCGGGCGGAAGGTGAGAGACGCACTGCGCTGCGGTACGCCTCGAGCGCGCGCGCCGTGAGGCCGACTTGCATGTCGACGCCCGCCTCGAGCAGGGTGAGCTCGAGCCGTTGGTTCGAGTCGATCGCACTCGAGTTTGCGCGCGCCAGCAATGCCCGAGCCTCATGCCACCGGCGATTGGATACCAGTGTCGTCACCCGTTGGCGGGTGAGTTCGAAATGGCCTGGCCAGCGCTTCAGTCCATCGTCAAGCGCTTTCTCGACGGCGGCGCTGTCTCCCGCCGCAGCTTCGAGGTGAGCCTGCGCAAGCGTCAGCTCGGGCGATGGCGGCAGGACTGCCTGCGCCCGCTCGAGAACTTCCCGCGCCTCTTGGGTGCGCGTCAGCCCAATGAGGTTGCGAACCGCGCCGAGGATCACCTCTTGAACTCGGGGCTCGAGTGGCAGTTCGGCGCCTGCTCGAAGCAGCAGCTTCGTCGACAACTCGATGCTCGGCACGTGGGTGGCGATGGGCAGAATCCACCGAATCGCGCCTCCGGAAAGCGCCCACAGCTCGTCAACGTCTTTCGCGTAACCCGCACTCTCGCGAAGGATGTCGCCGAAGTCGGCGCTCGACTCGGTCGCGAGGCGATATTCGAGCAACGCTTGTGATCGCTTGCCCAGCTTGCGCAGAGCACGCGCCGCGATCAGGTGCGCCGCCGTGTCATTCGGAAACAACCAAAGGGCACGGTTGGCGAAAGCAAGTGCAGCTTTGGCGTCGCCCTCGGCCACCCATGCTGCGGCCACAATGTCATACAAAAAATAGTTCGCGGGGTGGGCGTCGATCTCGCGCAGAGCGAGCTCCTGCAGCCGCTTGGCGGGAGTGTTCGCCTTTGCCAGCGCATACAGACGCTCATCCGAGGCACTCACCGAGTCCGCGCCGCGCCAGGCGCCGAGCCCGCCGACAATCACCATCCCCGTCGCAACCGCCCAGACGGGAACCCGCCGAGCAATCAGACTGTTCGACGAACCCGCGACGACCCCGAGCACGGCAGCCAGAGGAATCGCGACGCCGGGGTACTCGAGGTTGAAGTCGAACAGGTTGTGAAGCGCGACTCCGATGCCCGCCAAGAGGACGGCGATTTCCCAATGCGCCCCCGCGCTGCCTCGCCACAAGCGGTAGAGCGCGAGGCCGGCGCCGACGGCGAAAGCCATCGCGAGAGGAACGCCGACCTCTGAGGTCCACTGGAGGACGATGTTCTCGGGGTGGGTGAAGGTCTTGCCAATGTGATCGGCATAGTAGCGCGAGAAGGCGACTTCGTAGGCGCCGCGCCCCGCGCCGAACCGCCAACAATCACGCACGAGCTCAAGCGCGTGTGGCCATTGGGCGAACTTGTTGACCGCGCTGCCCGTATCCGAGAACCGCGCCAGCAACCGTTCGCCCAGGATCGCGATTGCCGCGAGTACCGCCAACCCGATCGCTACGGACAAGCGCACTGCATTGGGCAGGGCGCCGTCTTGATCCTTTCGCATCCGCCACAGCGCACCGAAGACGACCAACCCCTGCACCAACACGTAGGCGCCGATGCCCCCGCGAGAATTGGAGAACAACACGCCCGCGCAGCATACCGCCCAGCACCCTGCCCACCCGGCGCGACGCAGCGGATCCCGACTCTCGAGCAGCAATCCGGCCGACAGGGTGCCTGCCAGCAGCAGGAAGCCTGCAAGGTGGTTCGGGTTTCCGAACGGGGTCAGCAAGGGCGGTATCGCTTGCTTGAACTTGTAGACTCCGAACAGCTCTTCGATTCCAAACAGCGGGTGGAGGCCGGCCAGACACACCAGCGCTGTGCCGGTGAGCGCCACACATTGAAGCGGCAGCAGCTTGCTCGAGCGCGAGTTCGCGGTGACATGAATCGCGGTGACGACGGTCGCCGAATACAGCACCCACTTGAGCGCCTCGCGCCAGGTCGCTGACGGGTCGAGCGAAATCGGCCGCCACGATGACAGACCCAGTGGAATGAGGGCGAAGTCCCGCAGCTGGGCCGAGGTGGGGCTCAACAAATCGAGCACCAACGAGGGAAGCGGCACCACCTGTAGCAAACAGGTCGCGGCGACACCCAGCGGCACCAATGCGAGCATCGGAACCTTCACGTCGGATCTGCCCCACACCGAGAAGCCGAACGCAAGCAGTGCGATCGGCAGCAACACCGCCGGAGCCCAAGTCGGGACGCCGCCCAACAGCAAGGGGGCAAGCACCACCAACACACACAAGAACACCCGCGCGGGCATCATGCCTTTTAGGCGCGAAAGCCGGAATCGCTTGGCAGGTGCGCCGTCGTTCACCCTGGGTGGTTCCACCCGACA
>JANOHG010000807.1:0-5983 GCA_031406375.1 Archangiaceae bacterium
CTCGATGCACTTCATCGCGTTCGGATTGCTGGCCCAATTCGTCCCCGGAGCGACTCCGAAGTATCCATTCTCGGGATTCACCGCCCAAAGCCGGCCATCGGCTCCGACCCGCAGCCACGCGATGTCGTCACCGACGGTGAACACCTTCCACCCGGTGAACCGCTTCGGAGGAATCATCATCGCGAAGTTCGTCTTGCCGCACGCGCTGGGGAATGCCGCCGCCACATAGGTCGTCTGGCCCTCGGGGTTTTCCACTCCGAGGATCAACATATGCTCGGCGAGCCAACCTTCTTTCTGGCCCAGGTAGCTGCCAATGCGCAGTGCGAGGCACTTTTTGCCCAGCAACGCATTGCCGCCGTACCCCGACCCGAAGCTCCAGATCGTGTTGTCCTCGGGAAAGTGGCAGATGAAGCGGCGTTCTGGATTCAAGTCGCCCGTGCAGTGCAGCCCGCGGTTGAAGTCGTCCTTGTCGCCCAAGGTGTCGAGCGCCTGCTTACCCATGCGAGTCATGATCCGCATGTTCAGCGCCACGTAGACCGAGTCGGTCAGCTCGATGCCTACCTTGCTGTGCTCGCTGCCCAACGGGCCCATCACGTACGAGATGACGTACATCGTGCGGCCCTTCATCGAGCCGGTGAAGAGCGCGATCAGCTTGGCGTACGCCTCATCGGGCGCCATCCAGTTGTTGGTCGGCCCTGCGTTTTCCTTGGTCTTCGAGCAGATGAAGGTGAGGTGCTCCATCCTTGCGACGTCGTTCGGGTTCGAGCGGTGCAGATAGCTGTTGGGGTGCTTCTGCGGATTGAGCGGGATCAAGATCCCCTTCGAAACGGCGAGCTCGGTGAGGCTCTTCTTTTCTTCCTCACTTCCGTCGAGCCAAACGACGTTGTCCGGCTGGCACAGCTTGGACATCTGCGAGACCCAGTTCTGCAAGTGGGCGTTCGAAGTGAGCGACTGATTTGCCATAGGGTGGGTTACTTCGCCAAAACCGGGTGGCGGGTCAAGGCCCACTGTGAAGTGACGATGTGCCTTCGGTTGTTTGTCTCAGTAGACCGAAGCGCCGTAGCCGCTGCTCTTCAGCGACTGCACCTTCATCGCCTTGGTGCCGGCTGAACGGGCCTCGGGCGGGGCTGTCGCTTGAGCGCTGGTGACTCCGTAAAAGTGCTGGTTCTGAAGGCGATCCGTTTCAAGCGCGTTGCCCGTCAAGGGCTCCACGTCGTCGAACAACTTTTCGTTCTTGGCCAGCTCTTCGGTTGCGCGGCGGCCCTCGCCCCGGCCGAGGAACTCAGCGGCGCGCTGGTAGTTGACCGCCGACTGAGCGCGGGTCGCATCGACCACCGCAGCCTTGTCGCGACGGGCCTGCGCCACCGTCGCGTCTGCGGTCACCATCGCGGCGAGCTTCAGGCTCGCTTCGGCCGGCTGCTCGGCAAGCAGATCGCGGTAGTCGAGCTTGAACTGTGCGACATCGAGCGCCTGAGGCGCGGTTCCTGGGGCTTGAACGCTGACCCGCACCACCAGCTTTTCTATCTGTTTCGCAGAGAAGTCGGGCAGCGGGATCAAGACCGTGTTTCCAGCGACGCTCGAGGCCCGCCCGAGCACTTCGCCAAACCGCACTCCTGCAGGCAACGTGAGCGAGAGGGTGACGTCACGCGCGACCGACGTTCCTGCTTGGCTCAAGTCCTTCTCGAAGACGCGCGCGATTGCGGTCGAGTTCTCAAGGTATGCGTAGCTTCCGCCGCCCACTTCCGCCATGCGCTGCATCAGGTCTTCGTTGAAGTCGAGGCCCACGCCGATGCTGGTGACCGTCGTTCCATCCGAGTGAAAGCGCCCAACGAGCTTGGTCAGGCCGCTTGCGGAAGTGATTCCCACCGTCGGCTGTCCATCAGAAAGCAGAATCAGCCGGTTCACCTTGAAGTCGCTGCGGCCTTTGTCGAGCTGGGCTTTTCCTGCAGCGAGGCCTTCGCCGATGTTGGTGCCACCCTCGTCTTGAATGCGCGCGATGAAGCTCTTCAGCCGGCGCTTGTTCTCGTCGGTGACGAACACCCCCGAGAACACCGAGACGTCATTGCCATAATGAACGACCGAGAGGCGATCAGCTGCGTTGAGCTGATCAACCAGCGCGAGCGCCGCCTTCCGAGCGTGAACCATCTTTTCGCCGGCCATCGAGCCCGAACGGTCGATCACCACCGCGAGGTTGACCGGTGAACGGTTGGTTCCCGGCACGTTGACGCCGGTGACGTCGAGGCTCAAGAAGACGTCGGAAGTTCCCTGCGTCACGTACGGATGCGACAGTTTTCCCTCGAGCGTCAGCGAGCCTTTTTTCGACTTCGGCGCTTCCTTCACCGGTTCGGTGGCCTTCACCGGTTCGACTGGCGTTCCAGGAGCAACGACCGCCGACGGGCCAGGAAGTTTCACCACCAACGCCACCAGCCCAAGGGCGGCGGCGATCACCAGGAACGATGTTGTGCGGTTCATGAGACCCAAGAACGCGCCAGTCGTTCCGAAGATCTGTTGAAACTGTACGAAGATTCAACCGCACGGATTCACTGCGACTGCGCGGTGCCGGCCGTATAACGGCAAGGGTGTCAAACCAAGACGACGACGGGTCAGGCACGCTTCCAAGCTTGATCGCCAAAAAGCCATCCTCAAGCGCGAGGCCTTCTGGCGAAGAACTGCCCTTCGAGCCGCCTGGCCGATTCGAGCCGCTTGGAGAAAACGGCAACGAGAAGGAGCTCGGTCGCGGCGGTCTGGGCCGGGTGCTGCTCGCGCGCGACGCCCACCTGCAACGCGAAGTGGCGATCAAGCAGATGTTGCCGCACGTGCAGGCGCACGGAGGGTCAGCCGCCGAGGCGCTCGCTGAACGGTTTCTGCGCGAAGCGCGCATCACCGCCGGCCTCGAGCACCCGGGTGTGGTTCCAGTATTCGAGCTTGGAAGGCGAAACGACGGCTCGCTGTATTACGCGATGAAGCGGGTGCAGGGGCGCACGCTCGCCGCCGCGCTTGAAAGCTGTGCGAGCCTCGAAGAAAGGCTGAGCCTGATGCCGCACCTGCTCGACGTCGTCCAAACGGTCGCGTTCGCGCACGCGCGCGGCGTCATTCACCGCGACTTGAAGCCTGACAATGTGATGGTTGGATCTTTTGGCGAGACCCAGGTGGTCGACTGGGGCCTGGCGCGCGCCAAGGGAATGGCCGATTTGCCGATGCAAGGCGGCGGCAGCGATGACTCGGCGACGCTCGGAGATCGCCCGAGCACGATGGGAAAAGGAGCGCCCAGACGCGCAGACAACGGGAGCCAGACCGTTGCCGGCCAGGCGATGGGAACTCCCCGGTACATGAGCCCAGAACAAGCGCGCGGAAAGGTTGAGTTGATGGACGCACAAGGTGACGTGTGGTCGCTGGGGGTGATGCTCTATGAGCTGTTGACCGGGCGCACCCCGTTCGAGGGGAACACCAACGCGGTGTTGCTCGCCGCAGTGACGACTGCGGTGGTTCCTCGCATTGCGACCCTTGAGCCGCAGGCGCAAGCCGCGCTGGTGGCCGTCGCGATGAGAGCGCTCGAACGCGATCGCGCGAAGCGGTTCGAATCGGCGATTGAAATGGCGGATGCGCTGACGCTGGCGCTTGGTATCCGCGTCGACGTCAAGCGTCGGCCGCTTGGCTGGCTCGCGTTGACCGCCGCGTGTGTGCTCGGCATTCTCGCCGCGCTCGGAATGTGGGCCAATGCCACTTCTTCCGCGAACGATGCGGCCGATCGACTGGCGAAGAGCAGCGAAGGCTTCAGGGCCGTACTCGCCAAGTCAATCGCCGAGCGCGCTCAGACAGCTTGGGAAGAAGGAGACGTCTTCGCCGCCGGCACCCTTGCGTCCGAAGCGAAAGCGCTCGCGAATGATCCGTTGGCCAGTGGCGTCGAGGCGCTGGTCAAGCTGTCGGGCGGTCCGCGCAAGTTGTGGTCGGTGGTGCTTCCGGCTGGCTGCAGATCGATCGCCGCCCGAGAGGGGCGGGTGGCGTGCGCGACCCTTGGCGGCGTCAGTCTCTTCGATGCGCAAGGAACTCTGACCGGCATGCTTCCAACGGGGCCCGGCTGGCAACACGCGGTCTCGTTCGCCCAAGCCGACACGCTGATTTCGTCAGGCACCGACAGCCGGGTGACGACCTGGAACCCGATGACCCACAAGCTGCTTGGGAGCCTGCAGATGCCCAGCGACGCGTTGGCGTTGGCGGCTTCTCCCGACGGCATGGTGCTCTACGCGGGTCTTCGCGATGGCGAAGTGCGGACGTGGGCGCGCGAGGATCAATCGTCGGTCGGGGTGACCCACCACGTCGGCGCTGTGCGTTCAATCGTTGTCAGCGACACCGCGTTCGCCTCGAGCGCGCGCGATGGGGTTCGGGTGTTCTCGCCCGCGACCGCGAAGGATCCGCGCTTCAAGCTCGACCGACCCGTCGCGGCAATGCGTTGGACCGCGGGTGGCTTGGTCGTCGGGCTCGAGCGCGATTTATTCCTCGTCAACGCCTTTGCCGATGCGCCGAAGTGGATAGGGCATCGCGACGACGTCACCGCGCTCGCCGAATCGCGCACCTGGCGGTTGGTCTCGGGAGCAAACGACGGCACCGTGCGCGCGTGGAGTCAGGGCCGACCGGTGGCGCGGCTGTCGGCGTTCGCGTCTGGAGTGAGCGGGCTGGCTGGAGATCCCCAATGGCCAGCTGGGCCGGACCTCTACGTCGCAACCCGCGGTCGCACGCTTGAAGGCTGGCAGTGGCCAACCGATTCGCGCTCGCCCGTACTGCCCGAGCTTGGAATGGAACCGACGTCGGCCGCGATGGCTCCCGATGGAACGGTGGTGATGGGATTTCGCGACGCGAGCGTGGTGCGGTTGGTGGGTGCACGAAACGTGATCCGCGTCACCGGTGCGCACCACCTGGAACCGGTGAACGCCGTCGCCGTCACCGAGCACGTCGCGCTCTCGGGCAGCGACGACGGGCAGATCCTCGCTTGGGAAGACGGCGGCGAAGCGCAGCTGCTCGACAAGGCCCCGGGGCGCGTTCGAGCGCTGGCGGTCACACCCGACGGGATGCGCGCCGCGTGGAGCCGTGACGACGGGACGTTCGTCCTCTATAGCCTCGAGTTCAAACGCGAGATATTCCGAGAAAGGGAAAGCGTCGTGAATGCGATCGCGTTCTCTGCTGACGGAAAGAAGCTCGCCTCGGCCCGAGCCGACAAGCAGGTGGTGTGGGTCGACGCGACGAACGGAAAGGTCGAACGCCGCTTCGAAGGTCATGACGGATCCGTGCACGCGCTCGCCTTCTCGCCCGACGGGAAGAGCCTCGCCTCAGGAGGCGCCGACCGAAGGGTGACCTTGTGGGATCTCGACTCGGGTCGCGCGCGCGCGCAGTTGGTGGCCGCGAGAGATCGCGTGGGCGCGGTCGCGTTCACCCGCGACGGCAAGTCAGTCGCGGCCGGCTCGGATGACGGGGCAGTCTACGTTTGGGATACGGGCTCGCTTGTTCTGCAGCACGAGCTGCGGCTTCACGCGGGTGATGTGTTGGCGTTGGGGTTTGCGGCAGATGCACGGCTGCTGGTGGTCGGTACCGACCGCGCTGTGCGCTGGCTAACGCTCAGGCAGCGCGCGGCGGATTAATCCGCCGCGGAGATTGCGAGCAGCGCTCGCGCCGTCCGTTCCCAGGTGAACTCGGCCGCTCGCTGCCTGCCGCGCGCCGCAAGCGCTTGCCGTGCGTCAGGATCATCAAGCAGCCGACCCAGGTGTCGAGCGAGCGCCCCGTCGTCATTCGGATCCACCTGCACCGCCGCGTCGCCACAGACTTCGGGCAGCGCGCCTGAAGTTGAGACAATTGTCGGCACCCCAAGCCACATCGCCTCGAGCGGCGGAAGCCCAAAGCCTTCGTAGTGCGAGGGAAACACGAACACGTGCGCCCGCTTCATCAGCGCGTAGAAGACTGGGTCAGCCAGGTAGCCGAGCGCGCGAACGTC
>JANOHG010000808.1:0-3557 GCA_031406375.1 Archangiaceae bacterium
GCATCGCGACGTGCACGGGTTCCTCTTCGTCCCCACCGACAGCGGGACCTCGGCGGTGATCTTCCATTCGTGCGACTGCGGCTTCGAGCTGGGCCTTGAACCTGCGCCCGACGCCCGCACCTTCAAGCTTGCCCCTCAGGAAGAGAAGGTGCTGGTGTTCGACGACTTTGCCTGCGGAGGCGGCCCGCATCGCGCTCCGTTGGCGGGCAGCTACAAGCTGACCTATCGAATCGAAACAGCCGTGGATTCCACCTTTCGAAAGAAGGACGCACCCCTGGACCTCAAGGCCTGCGAAGAACGTCTGCACTCGCGGGCCAGCCCAGGGGTCGAATCCGCACCCATTCCTGTCGCCGTTGCTGTGAGCAAAAAACCACCCCCTCCACTTCGGCGATAACGCTCCAACGAGTCCCATGACTCTCACCGACCAGAACGTGATTCCGCGCTGGCCTGTAGGCGGACCTACGAGCGGCACCGTTGGCTTGAGACAATCGCTGTATGCGTAATCCCTTGACGCGGCTCGGTGAACTCACGCGGCGCTTTTCGACGAGAAACATCGGACGAGCAGCCCCAGCGCCAACCAAAGAAGACCACCCGACTGCGCGCAACGACAGCCGGGCTGGGTGGGAATCGCCTTGGGCCGCCCAGCATCAGGTTGGCCGGCGTCAACGCGCTGGAACGACCGGATCCATTCCTGCTCTGCCGGCCAGAGAGAAGGGCACGCTTCCTCAGCGGGGGTGCCTGGCGGACACTGCGCAGGCCCACGGATTTCATTGAGCTGCAACAGCGGGCGCCACCCCGCGTCGAAATCGGCAGTTGAAGCCGCGGCGAAGCCGTCAACCAGCGGAGAACCGCAGGCGTAGATTGTGGACGCGCTCTCGAAGAGGCAAACGTTCTGGCTCGGTGTCGCGAGCGAATGGAAGGTTTGACCGCGATCTTCCGAGCGATAGAAGCCGTTGGCGCGGGCCGCGAGGACCCGCTGGCCATCAGCGGAAATGCTGACCGATTGAAAAACCTCGTTCGCTTCGAGAACGGTGGTGAAGGTCGCGCCACCGTCGTCGCTGCGAGAGAGCGTGTGCAGCACGCCGCGCGAGCTCGCCACGAATAGCACCTGGCGGTCGGTTGGGCTGATGGCCAGCACGGTCAGCGGGCCGAGTTCCGGGGGCGACTCGTAGACCTGGGTGAAGTGCGCTCCACGGTCGTCGCTTCGAAACAGCCAGGAACGCATTGGCTGCGGCCACCAGGCTGAGACGTAGATCCGCAGCGGATCCGATGGAGCGACTCTGACCCCACTGAAGTAGCTCTGGCTCGAGCTGAGGCCGAGTGGAATGAAGGTCTCACCCCAATTCTCGCTGACGAAGACCGAGTTGAGCTGGCCGAAACGTCCGGTGGTCGCATGCAAAACATTGGACTGTGATGGATGAATTTGAACATCCATCACTCCTACGTCGACGAAGGCTTCGACTGCTTTCCAGGTGCAGCCGCGATCCGTCGACCGCGTCAACCCGAAGAAATCTCCTGCGAGCAGGCTTCCATTCGCGAGGTACTTGATGATTGGAAGCGCACGCGCCGTTGCGGTGAGCGCGTTCTCGCAGATCCACTGCCAGCTGCGGCCCTGGTCCGAGCTCAGCAACACTCCGAAGGTGGTGCCGATCACCAATTCGTCATTCGCGCCGGGCCGCACCGAGATCGAAGAGGTGGCTGGAAACGTTCCATGCGCCTGCGCCGGCCTCGCGGCAGTGGCGAACCAAAAAAAAGCGACGACCAATGACAGGGATTGACGTCGCATCATCTGGATAATCCTCAACCTGTCTACTCGAGTGCACACCTGCGACTCTTGCCCACTTTGTCGAGCGCCGAGACGAAGCATTACAGTCCCTCTCCGCCAGGCCAATCAATGCGCGGTGCAGCTTCCAGAGGACTCCATGACCCTTCGACTCGCTCCTTCAGTCGCCGCCGCATTCGTTTTAGTTGCTTGCGGGAACGGCGTTGCGCCTCAAATTCCAGAGGGTGCACTGCGCGGCGAATTGGTGGTGATGGTCGCCGCGATGGCCGATGGCACCTCGAGAACGGAGTACCTGCTGCGGGTGGGTGGCAGTGAGTTGGATGAGCGGCCGCTGCTCTTCGACCAGCATCCAGACATCACTCCCGGTGCCACCATCGATGTCTGGGGCGCCTCGGAACAGGGGGGGATTCGGGTCGCGCACTTCGAAGTGGTTTCGAGCGAGGTCGGTGAATCTCGCGCCGAGCTTCGCGCCGGTTCGACGAAGCCGGCCCGACGCGTCGCCTTCGTGCTGGTCAACCTCGGCGGAGGAGTGAACCTCACCAACGCACAGGCGCTCGCAAAGCTCATCGGACCCGGGGCCACCGCGACCGACGTGCCGCTGAACAACTATTACATCGAGGCTTCGTACGGCAGACAACCGATGACGGGCCAGGTGTTCGGTCCGTTCAACTACACGATGACCACCTGCGCGACAGGAGCGATGGCTACCGCTCTGCGACCGATGGTGACGGGAGTCTTCGATCACTACTTCTGGTACTTCGGCTCGAACTTTCCGACGTGTCCCTGGTCGGGGTTGGGACAGGTCGGGACACCCACCAACCCGGCGCGCGACACCTGGTACAATGCGTCTTCCAGTTGTGTGGTGATGGTGCAGGAACCTGGCCATAATCTCGGAATGCAGCACTCGTCGTCGATGAAGTGCGGCGCCAGCACATTCTTGGATGTCGCACAGAATTGCATCCACTCGGAGTACGGCGATCGCTTTGACCCAATGGGCAGCGGGTGCCGCCACATGAACGGGTTTCAGAAGATTTACCAAGGCTGGATGGGCGGCTGCAATTTGGTCAGGATCAAGGCGAGCGGCACCTTCAACCTGCTCCCGCTCGAGCTCGCGTGCGACGGAACTCAGGTGCTTCAGATCCCGATGCCGAACACGCGTTCCTTTGTCTCGACCGCAGGTACAGAAACGCTCTCGCACTATTACGTCGAGCTTCGTACGGCGCGTGGTCTGGACATCAGCCTGGCTCCGACGGTGCAGATTCGAGTCGCAGGCGACACCCGTGCGCAGACTCAATCGGGGCGACACATCTGGTTGCTCGACATGATTCCAGAAACCGCGCCGTTCGACGGGTTGGGCATGGGCGGCACCTTCACTGACCCTGCCGGTGGCGTCACGATTCGGGTGACTGCGCTGGGACCAAACCAGGCCACGATTTCGGTTGAGATGACTGCGAACGGCGGAGGACCACTGTGCCTTGACGGAACCGCGTTCCAGGCCCCGGGGCTCGACATCTCAAGCTGCCTCCCTACTCCATCGGTGCCGACTGACGGCGGCATCATCCCCTTTGATGCTGGCGTGCCTGACGCCGGCAGCCCGGATGCAGGCCGGCCAGACGCGGGCTCGGGCGCTGGCGGAGGAAGCGGCGCAGGTGGTGGCATGGGTACCGGCGGCGGAATGGGCGGTGGTGGAATGGGCGGTGGCGGAATGGGCGGTGGCGGAATGGGCGGTGGCGGAATGGGCGGTGGCGGAACTGCCGGAGGGTCCGGCACCGGT
>JANOHG010000811.1:0-6297 GCA_031406375.1 Archangiaceae bacterium
TCGAGCTGCTCCAGCATGTCGTCGAAGTTCGAATCGACGATGCCACCCACGAGCTGACGACGCAGCTGACGCGGCTCACTGCTGAGCGCGCCGCCCTGTTCGAGCAGGTCACCCAGCGGGCTCAACGCGACGGCGTGATGAGCCAGGTGCTCACCGACGCCGCCGAGAAATGCGCGCGCGCTGCGAAACGGAACCACCTCACGCTCGAGGGCGCTCGCGGGCTGTTGGCCGAGCTTGATGCGCAACTGACCGCTGACGCTGCGGCTTTAAGAGAATAGCGCCCCGCCTTTTTTAGAATCGGTAACCGGCGCCGAGCTTCGATTCGAAGGTGAAGACGGCGGTTCTGCTGCTGGTTGAGAGCGTGGGTCCCATCTTGACGGTGAACGAGAGCAACAGATTCGACTGGAGGAAGTACTCGATGCCGACGCCCGTCAACACCGGGACCAGGAAGGTGCTCGTCGGGCCAAACAACAGCCACATCGGAAGATCGAACGAAACGCCGACGTGAATTGCGCTGGACGCGACGATGCCGAGCCGCAGGCCCACCGGCAGTGTGAAGCCTCCGGCGGTGGCGCCCTCGCGCCCGCAAACCAGATTGCCAAACGGGTCGGTGGAGCAGGTGACGCCGCGCGACGGGTAGAAGTAGAACAACGGACCCGGTTCGAACCGCACCGCAAGCGATGTCTTGCGGTTGTCGAACAATTTGTACCGCAACAGGAACTGGAACTTCACCCCAGGAACCACTGGGCCCACCAGCCCTTCGACGCCGTAATTGAAGGTGAAGCGAGCCCCAATTTCGAGCTGATTGGTGATGCCGCGCAAGTAGCTGACATGGACCCCTGGCCAGCCGAGCCCGCCCTCGACCACATTGGAATTGGTTGGAGCGGTGAGCGCGCCGACGACGCCCCAGCTTCCGCCTCCCAACGCAGGCGGTTCGGGGGGAGGCGTCGGCGGCCCGCCCAGCGCGATGCTCGACGCGGCCAACACCAGGGTGAGAATGAGCTTCTTCATGGTAAATTCCGGGTTCGAGCCAGCTTCAGAAAACTGCGTTCCATCGCCTCGAGCTTCTGCTGGGCCCGCGCTCGGGCAATCGGCATTGGCTCGTCGCCAGTCAGCGTCTCTTTGAGCTCAAAGTAAAACTTAATCTTCGGCTCGGTTCCGCTTGGGCGAACAATCACCCGTGACCCGCCGGCGAGCTCGTAGGCGAGGACGTTCGAAACCGGCAGCGTGAGCGCCGACGATGCTCCAGCCGCGAGTCGCTTCTGCAGTTGGTAGTCGTTGACCGCTTCGACGCTCAGAGCTCCAACCTCAACGGGTGGATCCGCTCGAAACGCCTGCATCACCCCTGCGATGGTCGCTGCGCCGCTGGCCCCAGGCAAGGTGAAGTTGGCCTGGCGCGCGACGAACAATCCGTGGGCGCGCTGCACCTCTTCCAGGTAGCCCAACAGCGTCGTGCCACGCGCCTTGCACCAGGCGGCCATGTCGGCGACGACGAGCGCCGCTCCAATGCCGTCTTTGTCTCGGGCGACGGTGCCCACCGTGTAACCAAGAGCCTCCTCGTACCCGAAGACGAAGTGTTGCCCTGCCGGTAGCAGCTCGAGCGCTCGGTTGGCGATCCACTTGAAGCCCGTCAGCGTCTCTTCGTAGCCAGCGCCCATCGCCGCGGCGATTGACTTTAGCTGAGCCGACGAGACGATGGTGGTGATGACCAAAGGCTTCGACGGCCCCTTCTGGCTGAGCAGGTAGTGGCCGAGCAATACGCCCAGCTCATTGCCACTGAGCATGCGCAATTTGCCATTCGACTCGCGCGCCATCGCTGCGAGGCGGTCGGCGTCGGGGTCGTTGGCGAGCACCAAGTCAGCGCCTTTGACTTCGGCGAGCGCAGTCGCCAGGTCGAGCGCGCCTTTCTCTTCCGGGTTCGGGAAGGCAACCGTGGGAAAGTTTCCATCGGGCTCGAACTGTTCAAGAACCGGGAAAAAATCGGTGAAGCCCGCTTCCGCCATCGACTGCTTGACGAGTGCGCCACCGACTCCGTGCATCGCGGTGTAGACGACCTTGAGGCCCGCCGTTTGCCGGGTGGGCCGCAGCGCAGCAATCGCATCGAGGTAGGCGCGGGTGACTTCCGGCCCGATGTCACGCCAGAGGTGCTTCTCTCGTGCGTGGGCTTCGAGCATCACTTTGACTTGATCCGCCGGCTCGACTTGCCGAATCGCTTCAGCGATGCCGCCGTCGTGCGGAGGCACAATCTGCGCACCGTTGTTCCAATAAACTTTGTACCCGTTGTACTCAGGGGGGTTGTGGCTCGCGGTCACCATCACCGCCGCCGACGCTTCGAGGTGGAGCAAGGCGAATGCGCACAACGGCGTCGGCCCCAGCTTCGGAAACACCAGCGCCGGAATTCCCTCGGCGGCGAGCACCGCAGCAACGTCGGCGGTGAACTCTTCGCTCAGCTTTCGCCCGTCGCGGCAGACCACGACGCCGCGGGTGACTGCTTCAGGAACGTTTGCTTTGAGATAGCGCGCCAACCCCGCGGTCGTCCGCAGCACCACGGCGCGATTCATTCGGTTGGGGCCAGCTCCGAGGATTCCACGCAGCCCTGCGGTGCCGAACTCGAGCTTGGTGCCGAAGCGATCTTCGAGCTCGACCAAGTCGTTTGCGGCAAGCAGGCTCTGAGCCTCGGCCCGGGTGTTCGGGTCGACATCGTGAGCAAGCCAAGCCTCGGCGAGAGCCTTTAGTGTGGTGACATCCATGGCTGCACTTCTTACTTCGCGCGCCTAGTACTTGGACGTCGAAGTGCCACCGGTGATGATTGCGACCGACGCCGACGCCCCAATGCGGTTGGCTCCGGCGGCGATCATCTTCATCGCATCTTCGGTGCTGCGAATGCCGCCCGAGGCCTTCACGCCGACATCGTCTCCAACGACCTTGCGCATCAGCATCACGTCTTCGGCGGTCGCGCCACCTCCGGCAAACCCGGTTGAAGTCTTCACGAACGCGGCCCCAGCAGCCTTTGCCAGTGCGCACCCGATAATCTTCTCTTCGAGGCTCAGCTGCGACGTTTCGAGGATCACCTTCACCGGCGTGCGACCAGCGGCCTCGACGACCTTCTCGATGTCCTTGAGGACGAGCGCGTAGTCCTTTGATCGCAGCGCCCCGAGGTTCACCACCATGTCGATTTCTTTAGCGCCGCAACGAATGGCTTCCCGGGTCTCGAACGCCTTGGCGGTGGGCAGCGAGGCGCCCAATGGGAAGCCGACTACTGCAATCGGGACCACGCGCGAACCAGCGAGCGCGCGGGCCGCGGTGGCGATGTTAATGGCGTTCAGGCAAACGGTAGCGAAGTTGTGACGGCGGGCCTCGTCGCAAAGCTTGAGCACTTCTTCGCGGGTGGCCTCTGGCTTCAGCAGCGTGTGGTCAATGTACTGCGCGATGTCGGCGCTGGTCTTCACCTTGTCAGGGCTGATTCTCGCCGCGCCGCTTTTCACCGCCAGCACCGTTCCACACGAGTCGTGGTTGGGGCAAACGGAACACGACTCGGCGCACCCAAAGGTCTCCACTCTCGTGCCAGGGCCGGTGGTGCACGGGTCGTTCTTCCCAGCGTCCAGCGCGTCGAGCCGACGTTTCACCCTTGAAACCACCTCGTCGACCAATGCATTGACGTCGTCAGCCATGGGTGGCGTCGCTTACTCCAAAGCGTGCGGCACGGGAACGGCCGAGGGGAATCTTCATGGCGTTGCGTAGGGCATCGCTGGCGCCTGGTTCTGCAGTCGGAAAATGACCGCGTGCACTTCTGCTGGAAGCTGATCCGGATCCACCGACATCGTCGTCGGACACGGGGACTCGAAGCTTTCCTACCTATAGCTTTGTTGTTCTCTCGCCGCACTGCGCCGTGCTATGCGCGCCCGACTTTTCTCCTGCAAGGAACATGAACCCAATGAAGCTCCCCCGTCTTGCCTGGTTGGGTGCATTCGCGCTGCCCGCCTCGGCGTTCGCCAACGAGTTGGATCTCGTGGTGCCAAACCTGCGCAGCCACACCTTCCTCAACGACTCGGTGACCGGCCACACGCTCCTGCTGTCGGGAATTGTGGTGTCGATGCTCGGGCTTGTATTTGGCCTGGTGCAGTACCAGCAGCTGAAGAACCTGCCCGTTCACCGGGCGATGTTGGAAATCTCTGAGCTGATCTACGAGACCTGCAAGACGTACCTGATCACCCAGGGCAAGTTCATTCTCTACCTGGAAGCGATGATTGGCCTGGTGATGATTGCCTACTTCGGGTTCCTCTCGCACCCGAACGCGACGCTGAATCCGCAGGCAGCCGAAATGCCCGCCGCGATTCGGGTGCTGATCATTCTCGCCTTCAGCTTGATTGGCATCGCCGGCAGCTACGGCGTGGCCTGGTTCGGCATCCGGGTGAACACCTTTGCCAACTCACGAACTGCGTTTGCATCGCTTCGCGGCAAGCCTTTTCCCACCTACGCCATTCCGCTCAAGGCCGGGATGAGCATCGGGATGATGCTGATCAGCGTCGAGTTGCTGATGATGCTGGCGATTCTCTGCTTCGTGCCTGGCTACATCGCGGGCCCCTGCTTCATCGGCTTCGCGA
Source organism: Archangiaceae bacterium (assembly GCA_031406375.1). Taxonomy (GTDB): domain Bacteria; phylum Myxococcota; class Myxococcia; order Myxococcales; family Myxococcaceae; genus JAGSPQ01. Next base: position 4,605 of record JANOHG010000811.1, read on the forward strand.
TCGGTGAGTCGCTGGGCGCTTCGGCGCTGCGCATCGCCGGCGGCATCTTCACCAAGATCGCCGACATCGGGTCCGACCTGATGAAGATCGTCTTCAAGATCAAAGAGGACGACGCCCGAAACCCAGGCGTAATCGCGGACTGCGTTGGCGACAACGCGGGCGACTCGGTTGGCCCTTCGGCCGACGGCTTCGAAACCTATGGCGTCACCGGCGTCGCGCTGATCACCTTCATCCTGCTCGCAGTGCAGGACACGACGGTTCAGATTCAGCTGCTCGTTTGGCTCTTCGTGATGCGCATCGCGATGGTGATCGCCAGCTTCCTTTCGTACCTGCTCAACGACATGTACGCGCGAAGCAAGTGGGCCAATGCCGACAAGATGAACTTCGAGGTGCCGCTGACCATTCTGGTCTGGCTGACGTCGTTCGTGTCGGTCGCGATGACCTTCGTGGTCAGCTGGTTCCTCATTCCGACCCTGGGCGATGGAACGCTGTGGTGGAAGCTTTCGGCAGTCATCACCTGCGGCACATTGGCAGGGGCGATCATCCCCGAAGTGGTCAAGGTCTTCACCTCGACCGAGAGCCGTCATGTGCGTGAAGTCGTCAACGCTTCGAAGGAAGGCGGCGCGTCACTGAACGTCATTTCGGGTCTGGTGGCCGGCAACTTCTCGGCCTACTGGATGGGAGTCGTCTTCGTCGTGCTGATGGGCGCCGCGTATATGTTCGCAGGTCAGGGCCTTGGCGCGCTGTTCCCGCTCGCCTCAGGCTTCGACGTCTCACCGGTGTTTGCGTTCGGCCTGGTCGCGTTTGGCTTCCTCGGCATGGGCCCGGTCACCATCGCCGTCGATTCGTACGGCCCGGTGACGGACAACGCCCAGTCGGTGTACGAGCTGTCGTTGATCGAGAACGTTCCGAACGTGAAGGAAGAAGTGAAGAAAGACTTCGGCTTCGATCTCGACTTCAGCAAGGCAAAGCACTTCCTCGAAGAGAACGACGGCGCGGGCAACACGTTCAAGGCGACCGCCAAGCCGGTGCTGATTGGAACCGCCGTCGTCGGCGCGACGACGATGATCTTCTCGATTCTCTTCATGCTTACCAAGGGATTGCAGCCGGAGCTGATGGTGAACCTGTCGCTGGTTCATGCTCCCTTCTTCCTTGGGTTGATTATGGGTGGCGCGGTTATCTTCTGGTTCGCGGGCGCGTCGATGCAGGCGGTGAGCGCCGGTGCCTACAGCGCGGTCGAGTTCATCAAGAAGAACATGAAGCTCGAAGGTGCTGAGAAGGCGTCAATCGAAGACAGCAAGCGCGTGGTTCAAATCTGCACCGAGTTCGCGCAGCGGGGCATGTGGAACATCTTCCTGTCGATCTTCTTCGGCACGCTCGCCTTTGCTTTCATCGAGCCATACTTCTTCATCGGCTATTTGATTTCTATCGCCCTCTTCGGGCTCTTCCAGGCCATTTTCATGGCCAACGCCGGCGGCGCGTGGGACAACGCGAAGAAGATCGTGGAAGTGGAGCTGAAGCAGAAGGGCACGCCGCTGCATGACGCGACGGTCGTCGGCGACACGGTCGGCGACCCGTTCAAGGACACCTCGTCGGTGGCCATGAATCCGGTCATCAAGTTCACGACCCTGTTCGGCCTGTTGGCGGTCGAACTGGCGGTCAGCGTGACGCGGCAGCAGGGCCCGATGCTGAC
>JANOHG010000254.1:0-8386 GCA_031406375.1 Archangiaceae bacterium
ACTCTCGTCCGGCCGCTCGGTTTTTGCTCGCAGTCGCTTTGCTCGTCATCGGTACAGGCAGTAACATTCGAGGAACAGCCATCGGATACAGTAACGCGGATCTCGGAGTTGTTTGGCTGGACGAGCTGAACGTCGAGCGCGTGAATCGCGACGCCGTCTATGACTTCGGCACTGTGTTCGCGGGTGAGAAGTCGACCCGAAAGCTGATTATTCGCAACTTGGGAAAAGGTCCGCTGAAGCTCGTCGCGCTCGAAAGAGTCGAAGGCGCGAACGCCACGGTTGGAGCCGAAGTGATGACGGAAGCGGTGTTCGAAGTGAAGTTCGAGCCCGACGTCGAGGTCGCGTCCAGCGGCGAGTTGGGGATCAACATGTTCTTCACTCCGCTCGGAGGAAAAGATTACGAGGTCGAGCTGCTGTTGACTGCCGGCGGTACGAAAGAGGGCGAGGACACAGCGACGATTGTGCTCAAGGGTAAGGGGCAAGGTGGAGGGTGCGCGACTCCGACTGAGCTCGACTTCGGCCCGGTTCCGGTCGGCGATCGTTTCGCCATGCCCATCGATGTGAAGAACCCGCACAGCATCAATGGGCTGGTCGTCGTCGGCGACGTGATGGGAGCCGACGCCGCGGCGTTTGACGTGGCACCGAAGGGCGACGTTGCGATTGCACCGATGTCGACCACGACAATCAACGTCGGGTTCATGCCGACGCAGAAGCGTGAGTACGCCGCAACGGTGAAGGTGAAAGGCCCCGGCGAATGCGAGCCGGTAGATGTGAAGCTGAAGGGATTGGGCGTCGACGATGTCTTGACCTGGGCGCCGTCTGCGCTCGACTTCGGCTACGTCAGCCCGGGAATCGAGGCGGGGCGAGAAGTCGTCTTCACCAACCTCTCGAAGGTTCCAATCACGATTACTCAAGTCGTGACCTCGAAGCCGACGGATTATTTCTACCGCAATCTTCCCGCGGACACCGCGACCACCTTCACCATCCCTGGTGGCGGAGTGCCGACGGCGATGACGGTGGCGTGCAAGCCGGTCGACATGGGCCCGCGGGACGCGACGCTCACGTTCCAGACGCCGCTGGCGAAGCAGCCCATCGGAGTGGTGACGCTGAAGTGTTATGGCGGTGGGCCACGAATCAAAGTCGTCCCGCGTCCTTTGCTCGGCTTCGGCAAGGTCGCCTTCTATGCGGGCGCGCCGATTCCGGTCACCCGTAAGCTCACCGTGCTCAACGTCGGAACCAAGCCCCCCAACGGCGACGTGCAGGGCAACCTCTTCCTCGGCAGAGTCGTGGGTGGAATGGCGGGGCAGATTCCGTTGATCTCGATTCGCGCGCTGAACGCGACGACGGCGGTCGACGAAATCGCCCTCAGCATTCCGAGCAACTACGACACGACCACGGGGCTCGAGGCGACAGCCGGAAAGAACCTCGCTGAGCTGTCGGTGACGCTGACGCCGAAGAGTCTGGGTGCGAAGGATGCCGAGTTGATCATCCACTCGAATGATTCAGCCGAGCCGAACGTCACCATTCGGATTACGGCCGATGCGTTGATGTTGCCGCCGTGCAATCTGCAGATTACGCCCGCGGGCACGGTCAACTTCGGGCTGGTGACTCCGCCTGCGTTCCGAGAGTTGCCCGTCACCATCACCAACCTGGGTCAGAACCCCGGTGACCTCTGCTACCTGAGCGGAATCGAGATCGCCAGCGGCAGCAACCCTGCGTACACGATGGTCGGTGGACCCATCGACAGCAAAGAGCTGCAGCCGACGCAGTCGATTCAAGTGGTGGTGCGGGTTGCTCCTCCGGGACCTGCCACTCAGACACTCACGACCTTCACCGGAGCGCTCACCTTCAACGTCAATTCACCCACCAAGCCGGTTGTGTCGGTGCCGTTGGTCACCTCGGTGGGGCCAAGCTGCCTCGTCATTGCGCCCGACGACATCGACTTTGGAGCGGTGAAGCCCAACTGCAGCAGTTCGACGCGGACCTTCACCGTGTACAACGTTTGCACTGGAAACGTGACGGTCACCGGCTTCAAGATGCAGGCGCCAGCCGGGCAACCGGCGGGTGGTCCGAACTGCCCGGGCACGGCGTACTGCCCAGAGTTCATCCTCGTCAGCACTCCGACGATTCCGCCGAATGGAATTGCGATTGCTCCTGGTGGAACGCCCATCACGTTCCAGGCGAAGTACCGCCCCATCGACGTGGGTGCAGACAACGGCGCGATTTCGGTAGAGGCGATTCAGTCAGGCCAGAGCCTCGCCTACCTGGTGAATCTGCGAGGCCGCGGCGACTTGAACGGGTTGCAGACCGACTCGTTCGTGCAAGACATGCAACCGAAGGCCGACATCTTGCTGACCATCGACAACAGCTGCTCGATGGGTGACAAGCAGGCGAGCCTTTCGACCAACTTCACCGCGTTCATTCAGTACGCAGCGGGAGCAGGTGTAGATTGGCAGATGGGCGTGACGTCGACCGACGACCAGCCGCCGACCTGCACGTTGGGAGTCTGCAGCCCCGGAGGAGACCAGGGTAAAATCGTGAGCGGCGCGACCCATCCGAAGATTCTCACGCCGATGACTCCGATGGTCGCGCAGAAGTTCCAGGACAAGGTGAAGCTCGGCACGAACGGCTCTGGCATTGAGCAGGGCATTAGCGCGTCGATGAAGGCGCTGACGGCTCCGTTGATTTCGAACGAGAACGCCGGGCTGCTTCGCTACGACGCAAACCTCGCGATTGTCGTGATCACTGATGCAGGAGATCAGTCGCCGCAACCCTACAGCTACTACTTCAATCGGTTGATGAACGTGAAGGGCTACAACCGCGCGAACATGTTCTCTTTCAGCATGATTGGCCCGCTGGCGCTCACTGCGCCATCAGGATGCAGCTATGACGGCTCGAACGATGCGACCACGTACAAGCAGTTGGCGACGTCGACCAGTGGCGTGATTCACGAAATCTGCAGTCCCAACTGGTCGCAGAAACTTCAGGATCTCGGCAAGACAGCGTTCGGCTTTCGCACTGTCTTTTACCTCACGTCCGTGCCGGATTTTTCGGGCGGCAAGATGCTCGACGTGAAGGTCGACGGCGTCACTGTTCCTGTCGGGGACTACTCGTATGACGCCGCGGTCAACGCGGTGAAGTTCGACCCGATGAAGACGCCAGGCAGCGGCAAGACGCTGACGGTCACCTACTTCACGACCTGCCTCTAAAAGCGGTCCTTGGCGGCGCCGGGCATCTCACCACTGCCCGGCGTCACACCCAACCAAGGCGCGCCGCGAGCTTCGCATCGTCGCGGCTGCGCCAGATGAAGCCATCGAGCAGGTAGTGCGTGGCCTGCGGCAAGGCGAGCAACGGCACCACCACCACCAGCGCGACGTCAGGCACATTCATCGCGGCGTTACCAAAAAGCGCGCCGCGCTCGTGCCACACCAGGCGGTCCCAGAAGAATTCTTCGAGGAACGCCAGCGCAACCAAAACTGAGAAAAACCCTGGCAGTCCCGCGCGGACCACGGCACCAACCGTACCGTAGCCCCCTTCGCGCTGACGTCCCTGCGCATACCGGAACAACAGTGCGAAGTAGGGAACGCCGTGAAGGACGATGTTCATCACGGTGAACGCGAAGTCACTTCGCGCGAGGACGATGCCGCCGAACCAGGCTATCCAGGTGGCGAAGAGCAGCAGCACTTTTCCGGTATGGATGCGATGAACGTTTGTCAGCTGCGATGCCAACCACACCGCGAGCACGACGAAGTGGGTGCTGATTGCCAGGGTGCCGACCCAGGAAGGAAGGCCACCGACGAAGTCGCCTTCGACGAACCACCAGAACGGACGCGGCAGGTTCGCGTGCCACCAGACGACAGGACCCAGCGTCGCTGCGTAGATGGCTGCCTTGTCGAGAGTAATCTCATTCTCACTCGAGCGGGCGCGACGACCGTAAAGCACCATCCACCCGACCTGTTGCCTCACGAAGTGCCAGACCGCGACATAGGCGAAGAGCCGCCAGAACAACCCGCTGCCGGCCGCATAGGCGCTGACGCCGACTGCCCAGGCAAGCAACGGAGCGGACACGTAAAGCAGCGGCCGGCGGCGCAGCTCGTCGCCATCGAAATAGACTCGGAACAGGGTCGACCACACATGGGCGACATCGATGCCGAGCACCAACACGGCCCACGCCCACAGCGGGGTGTCGGCGCCGATTCCGAGATGCGGTGCGAAAAGCACCAGGGCCGCTGAGGCGAGCGCGCTTCCCGCGAACACTAAGAGATCCACTTTGGGGCTGAAGAGCCAGCGGGTGTTCGTCACCTCGAGCTTCATACGACAGCGCTGAAATGTTGGCGGCGGCGCGGATTGGCAAAAGTGGGCATGAGTTTAGAGCCAGCTCTGTGAGGTCTTGCTCAAACCGGCGATGGCGCGCTCAGCCGCAAGGACCCCAAAGTGGTTGGCTTCTTCGAACAGGCCCATGCCTCCAAGGTCGGTGTGCGCGAAGTGAAGTGAGCCCTGCAACGACTCGAGCGCCTGCAGGCGCGCGCCGCCCCAGATGAAGCCCGGCCGCGGCTTCACCATCGCGTGACCCCACCGCATCACTTCCAATCGCGTGGCCAGCGACCGAATGTCTTTGTGCGCAGCGCCAAGGTCAGCAACGACCACCTGTTCCCATTCGTCATAGGTCGTCCCGAGCAGCCGCTTGCGCTCAGCCACCACGTCGGTGCTCGCCAACGGGCAGTACCAGGTCAAGACCGTTGGCCCATGGTCCTCAGCCCGCGGGGATTGATGGGTCGCGACGACGTAGCCAATGCTCTTCGACTCGTAAAAGACGTTGTCCCACGCCAGCGGAAAACCACGACCTGTTGGGCGCGCCTTCAGGGTGAGGTTCGCCACCACCCAGGGACTTGTTTGAAACTCCTTTACGAAGGCGGGCGGCGCGTGGCGCCACGAAGAGATGACCCGCGCTGCGACGTGGCGAGGGCACGCCAGCACTACCTGCCGCGCGTGCAGTTGTACGGGTGAGCGCGTCGTCACATCGAGGCCATCGGCGATCCATCCGGTTTCCGCGGGAGTCAGCGTGTGGACGAGAAAGCTTCGGCGAAGGCGTGCAGCAGGAACCGAGCGGGCGAGGTGCGAGATCAACCGGCCGTTTCCCTCGGGCCAGCTCAAGTAGCCGTCGTTCTTCTCGCCGCCGGTCTGGCGCGCGCAAAAATACCAGATGCCCGCCCATGCCGAAGTATCTGTCGCAGTCGAGCCGAAGTCGTCAAGACAGGCGTACTCGACCAGCCACTTCAGCCGAGGCGAATCGAATCGTTGGAGCTCCAACCATTGAGCCATCGATAGCTTGTCGAGACTCGTCCATTCGGCATCGTCGCTGCCCGAAGCGACGGGCACGCAGAACGCCTTTCGACCCCTGCCATCCCGCGCCGCGGCGAACGCGTGCATCTGCGACTCGAAACGCCCGAGTTGGGCGAGGTCAAAAGCGGTGGCGCCCGCGCGCAGGTAAAGGCCCTCGTACCAAGCACCCCGATAGAAGAGCCTTTCCTCTGGCTCGTGGATCAACACCTCTTCTGCGTACTGTGGGCTGCCGCGATCGTCGACGCCGGTCAGCACGCCCATCTCTTTCAGCAACCGGGGCACGGTGCCTACGGCGGTGAGCGGCGCGGGCAGATAGTGCGCCGCCCACGGGTACGCGCTGACAGCGTTCCTTCCACCGCGAGAGGTACCGCCTTCGATTGCGTCCAACTCGCACACCATCAAGTCGGTGACGCCCGCGGCCGCGAGCCGCCACGCAGCCGAGAGCCCCGAAGCGCCGCCGCCGACAATCAACACGTCGATGCTGCGTTCGACTTCCCGCGCGAGAGGCGGAAGCCCGTCGCGCAGCAGATGCCCGGTTTCGACGATAGACGCGTCAGCGAAGCCTCCGGGAATCTGCGCGCGCGTCTGATTTCGACGGCAGGCGAGATCCGCCACCGCGATGCCCAGGAAGCTGGCGATCAGCTCGCGGCGTGAGGTGAGCATCGGGGCCTAAGCTCAGTACCACTTCCGCCATTCAGACTCGTAGTAGTGAACGAGCACCTGGTTGTTGAGCCGATTCACTTCCGCTGGCACCTCATCCATGTCGCGCGGAAAATGGAACAGCTGGGTCATCGTTTCGGGCGAAAGGAAGCGCAGTTCATCCGGCAACGGGTGCTTCTCGGAAAGCGTTTCCGCCGACGCGAGCACATAGCCCCACTCTCCAAAGCTCGGCACCCATGCGTGGTACGGGCGCGTCTTCAGCCCGACCGCGCGCATCGTCGCGTCGATGCACCAAAAGCTTCGACGCGCGAACAACGGCGAGGTGCTTTGAACGGCCGCGACTCCTCCAGCAGCGAGCCTCGCCTTGAGCAAACTGTAGAACCGCGTGGTGTAGAGCTTTCCGAGCGAGAAGTTGTTCGGGTCTGGGAAGTCGACAATCACTACGTCGAACCGTTCGTCGGTGGTGGCAAGCCACTGCATCGCGTCTTCATTGACCACTTTCAGTTTCGGATTTTCCAGCGCGCCGCCATTCAGCTTGCTGAGCTCCAACGAATCCGTCGCCAGCTTCGTCATCGCCGGGTCGAGGTCCACCAGCGTCAGCGACTCGACGTCGGGGTACTTGAAGGCCTCTCGCGATGCCAGCCCATCACCTCCTCCCAGTACGAGCACCTTCTTCCTCGACGCGGCGTGCACAAACGCTGGGTGCACCAGCGCCTCGTGGTAGCGGTACTCGTCGACGGATGAGAACTGCAGATTGCCGTTGAGGAACAGCGAAAAGCCTCGCGCGCTGCGCGTCACCACGATGCGCTGGTACGGCGTCGACTGCGCGTGCACCACCTCATCGCTGAACAGCTGCTCTTCAAAAAAGGTGGTCATCAAATCCCCCGCTCCGAAGCCCGCCAACAGCAGCGCGCTGACGACCACCGCCTTGACGCGCAGCCGAATCGGGTTGGCGAGTGACGGAGCGAGCAGCCAGGTGCTCCACAACCCGACGAGCGCATTGAGCAGCCCAAACATCAACGAGGTGCGAATGAGCCCAAGCCGCGGTACCAGCACGATTGGAAACAGAAGGGACGCGAAGAGCGCCCCAATATAGTCGAACGTCAGCACCCGCGAGACGAGGTCCTTGAACTGCACCTGGTCCTTCAAGATTCGAAGCAGCAGCGGAATCTCGAGACCTACCAGGGTACCAATCACCAGCACCGTCGCGTAGAGGGTGACGCGAAAGCCAGCGCCGGCGGCGAAGGTGGCGAATAGAAACGGAGCGCAGATGCCTCCGCAGAACGCGACCGCCAACTCGACCTCGATGAAACGCTGCGCGATGCCCCGTTCGATGAATTTCGAGAGCCACGCGCCGATGCCCATCGCAAACAGGTAGACGCCGATGATGGTCGAGAACTGGGTGACGCTGTCGCCCAGCAAGTAGCTGGCGAGCGTGCCAACAATTAGCTCGTAAATCAGGCCGCACGTCGCGATGACGAGGACGGTGATGAACAGCAACGACGGTCGGGCGTTGTGCGGCTCGCTCACCCGTGAATGGCCATGCCCACAATGAACGCGAGGCCCAGAATGAAGCTGCCGATCACGATGCCGACCGAGGTGTTGTGGTCATGCTCGAGCTCTTTGTTCACATCGAAGGGAAGAATCAACTTCACCACGAAGAAGCCGGCGACAAACACTGCCATCCCCATTAGCGAGAACACCACTGACGTCAATAATGCTTTTCCCAGAAAATCGAGGTTCATCACTTTCCTCCCATGAAGCCGGTGTGCCAGAGCAGAATTCCACCAGGCGCGTTGCGCACATTGGCGGGAACATTCCCGCGTTGGTCGTCGGGAAAGCGGTCGCAACTCGAGACATGCAGCGCCGCGTAGAGCAGCAAAAATACCCCGCCGACGTATCTCATTCGTCATCCCCCTCGTTGTCGTGATGCGACGGGCGAGGCTGTGCGGTACCACCGAGGTCGGGGCTTTGCATCACGCTGTCGTTCCATCGGCCACTCTCGAAGGCGCTGCTTCGAAACGACACCCAGGCGGGGATGCACAACACCATCAACACCAGAATCAGCGGGCAGGCCATGCCAGGCGGGTCTGCCTTCACGGTGAGCGTAATCGGCTCTTGCGGCGCGGAAGAAGCGTCCCACGAAGGAGACACCCGCATCACATAGTTGCCTGCGGCAACCTCGGCCGTGGATTTGGAGGTATTGGTGTTGCTTTCCGACCATGCTTCTCCCTCGTCGATGCCTTGGTACGCGTTGAGCTCGGCATAAAGCGAGATGACTTCCCAACTGTCTGTGTTGACGAGGTCTGTCTGTACTCCAAGCCACTGGTTGTTCAATCCCTTGGTTGAGAAGCTGACCTGAAGCGGCGTCTCGCGCGGCACC
>JANOHG010000256.1:0-2363 GCA_031406375.1 Archangiaceae bacterium
GGTGCCGCGCCTTTCGGGCGCCTTAAAGGAGTCACCTTGCGGAAGCTGCTGGTTGTTCTGAGTTTGGTTCTGACGCCCGCATTGGCTGTCGCAGCGACACCGTCGGAAGGTGTCCCGCTGAAGGTGCGGCGTGGGTTTTTCACCGAAACGGGTATTGGCGGGTTTTTCACCGTCGGCGGAGACAACGGCTACAGCAACCTTCAGTCCTACCTGCAGCTGGGGGCGGGCTATCAGTTTGCTTTCGGAGACGGCGAGAAGTTCGCGGTTCCGATCGGTCTCCATGTCGGCATCGGCGCGAACGCGGCCAATTGCTGGGCGGGCCTCAGTGCCAACAACGACTGCTCGCAGTCCGACAACTTTACCGTCACCTTTATCGGCGGCACCGCCGGGTTCATGGTCAGCATTGCCGAACGGTTCTACCTTGGGCCCAAGCTGCTCTTCGGCTACACGTTGCTCGATCCTGCTCCGTTGCCCGACTTCAAAGGCGGCGCGCACGTGGGACTTGGAGTAGGCGCCGAATACGCGACCAACATGGATCACTTCACGATTGGGCTCGACGCGGGTTACCGATTGATCGTCGGTGGATCTGAGATCATCCACACCCTGCACTTTCTCGTGCGCGTGAAATACACCTTCTAAGCCCTGCATAAGCCACCCATGGACCCGTTTGGATTGAACCGGGTGGTGGGCGAATCGGGAGTACTTCCGCAGCGGGCCATCAAGCTCGACCCGTCGTTGCCTTTGCGCGATGGCGAGGTGTTGATTGACGTCGAGAGCCTCAACGTTGATGCCGCTTCGTTCAAGCAGTTGAAGGACGCCGCGGCAGGCGACGCGATGAAGATCATCGAGGCAATCGAAAAGATCGTCGAGGAGCGCGGGAAGATGCAGAACCCGGTGACGGGGTCTGGCGGGATGTTGATCGGCCGCGTTCGCGAGGTGTCACCCGGCCACCCTGACTTTGGTCGGTTGAAGCCCAACGATCGCATTGCGACGCTGGTGAGTCTGACGCTGACCCCGCTGGTAATCGCAAAGGTGAAGGGCATTCGAGCCGAGATCGATCGGGTTGACATCGAGGGCACCGCGATTCTGTTCGCCAGCGGAATCTACGCGCGATTGCCTGACGATTTTCCTGACACGCTGAGCCTCGCCGCACTCGACGTCTGCGGAGCACCTGCGCTGGTTGCACGACACGTCAAGCCCGGGATGACGGTCGCTATTCTTGGCGCCGGAAAAAGCGGTGCGCTTTGCTTGGCGCAGGCGCGTCGAAACCTAAACGGCACTGGCAGGTTGATCGCGCTCGACATCTCGGCCACTGCGCTGGGCATGCTCAAAGGCATTGGACTGTGTGACGAGACCATCGTGGTCGACGCAACCAAGGCTGTCGAGGTGATGGAGAAGATGACCGCCGTGACAAGCGGGTCGCTCGCGGACCTCGTCGTCAACGTTGCGTCCGTTCCCAATACCGAAATGGCGAGCATCCTCAGCGTGAGGCAGGCGGGCACGGTGATTCTCTTCTCGATGGCGACCAGCTTCAGCTCTGCGGCGCTGGGAGCCGAAGGCGTCGGCAAGGACGTGACGATGATCATCGGCAATGGCTACGTTCCGGGTCACGCCGAGTTGACGCTGCAGCTGCTTCGCAGCGAGCCCAAGCTTCGAAGGCTCTTCGAAGAAAGGTACGTCTAGCGCACACCGGGAAACCCAGTCGGAAGGGCAGGAAATGGGTATACGTGGCTCATGCCCGGCCCGTTCATTTCAGACGAGCAAATCGCCCGAGCCCGGCAGCTTGCGCGCGACATCACCGAACCCATCTTCTTACTCATCGATCGCCACACCACCGTTAGCGTCGAACGCACGGTGCTCAGGTGGTTCGGAGTCGACGGCGTGGGGGCGATGGGAGCTCCGCTTGTCAATCTGATGGTCGATCGCCTGCACGCCGCCAAGGTGCTCGACCGCGGCGCTGCGTATTGGTACGGGCGCGCGCTCCGAATGGGGGCGCAGAGCCCGCTGGATGCAGTCGAACGACTGACTGCGGCGCCGCTCGAGAAGCTGGCTCCCTTGTCTGCGGAAGATGACGCGAAGCTCAAGGCTGAGGTGCGGGCCGAGGCGAAGCAGGCGCTTGAAGAGCTCAAGCGCCGGGTCGACCAGCGCGCATCATTGCGCACTCAATTTCCGATGGGCCCGACTCCTCACAAGTACGTGATCGTCGCGACAGGCAACATCTTCGACGACGTCGATCAAGCGCGCGCCGCGGCACAAGCGGGCGCCGACGTCATCGCGGTGATCCGTTCCACAGCGCAGTCTTTGCTCGACTTCGTGCCGCATGGAGCGACAACGGAAGGCTACGGCGGCACGTACGCCACTCA
>JANOHG010000270.1:0-3759 GCA_031406375.1 Archangiaceae bacterium
GTGTTCGCCAATCTCTATGCGGTCCGGCGATCCGTGGCTTCGCTCCGAATTCCCAGGCAGATCGGGAACCTCGAAATCCCGGAAGAGGTGTCCGGACGTTACAACGAAGGCGGGCGTCACTGTCACCGCGTTCGACCTCGAGATCGGCATCGTCAGTGAGCACCCCGCAGAGGTTATTAAGCCTGGGGCAGTGACGCTGTCTGCGAAGTACGTTTTCGACATCGTACAGAATTTGCCGGAAGCACAGTTGACGGTGAAAAAGCTGCCGAACAACTACGCGGAAATCTCGTCCGGGCCCGCGCACTACAAAATCGTTGGGATGGCGCCCGAGGAATTCCCGAAGCTTCCGAAGGAAGAGGAGGCTCCGCTGGTGAAGATCGGCGGCGCCACGTTGCTGGAAATGATCAAGAAGACCTCGTTCGCGATCTCAACCGACGAGACCCGTTTCATCCTCAACGGCGTCTTCTTCGAACCGCGCGAAGGCGGCAAAGTTCGAATGGTGGCCACCGACGGTCATCGCCTGTCGTTGATCGAACGAGACCTGGTGGGCGACTTCAAGCTCAAGAGTGGCGTCATCATTCCCCGCAAGGGCTTGTTTGAGCTCAAGCGATTGCTCGAAGAGGCGCCTGACGCCGAGTGTCAGCTGGGTTTCGCTGAGAATTCGGCGCTGTTCAAGAAGCCGGGATTGTCGATGGTGATGCGCCTCATCGACGGCCAGTTTCCCGAGTACCAGCGGGTGATTCCAAAAGAAGGCGAGAAGCAGCTGCTGGTTCCGCGCGCGAGGCTCTTCGAAGGTCTGAAGCGAATCTCATTGCTGTCTGCCGACAAATCGAACGCGGTGAAGCTGTCGTTGAGCGAGAACCAGCTGCGGATTACCGCGAACAATCCAGACCTCGGCGAAGCGAAAGATGATCTCGAGGTCGCCTACCGCGGCGGCACGCTGACCATCGGGTTCAACGCGCGGTACCTGCTTGACGTGCTCTCGGTGATGGAGGGCGACGAGATTGCGCTTGAACTGGGCGATGAGCACAGCCCAGGTGTGGTGCACGCTCCGGGTGACAAGTCGTACACCGCGGTGGTGATGCCGATGCGCGTTTGAAGGGTCAACCCATCTTCGCCCGAATCGCCTCGACCAGCTCGATGAGCGTCGTTGGCGAACTTCCCTGCACAAGCGTCGCATGTGGCGCCGCCGCGATCGCGCGGTGCACCGGTGGAGTCTTGTTGGGCGGCTGAAGCACCCGCAGGAACAGCCGCAAGTTGTCCTGCAGCTTCTGGTAGTCGGCCTCACCAACAGCCTGCTCACCGCGCCGTGCCCGTTCGGCGAGCCGTTTCCACCAGGCAGCCCCCTGCGGGTCTGCCTCGCGGGGCCGGGCCGGCAACGACGACAATTCGACGGCGAGCTCCATCAAGCCTGCACGGGAATCACTGAGCAACAACGACGTCGGTAGACGGGCGTCGATGTCGGTCTGCCGGCAAACCAGCCACCGCAGCACTTCAAACAGCTCGCTCTGCACGCACTCGACCGGAGCGACCATTGCCTGCGTCAGTTCGACAAGTCGGCCGAGCGCGAACGTGCTCCAGAAGTCTGCTGCCAGTACGACCTCGGCACCATTCCTTGGTTCACGCATTGGAGCGGTGCCGGCGCGTCGGCGAAGAAACGCCGTCAGTGTTCCTGCCGAATCGATTCTCTCGACCCGAGTCCAAATTGCGGCAAGCGCCCGTTGTCCTTCGGGCCATGCGGCGCACAGCGCGTCGAGCTCGTCGACGCTGAAAGCGATGCGCTGCGACGTCTGCATCGGCCGCTTGAAGAGCGCCTCGAGAACCGCGGTGAAACGCCCCGCGCTTTGAATGTCGGGATGCGACAATGGCAACACCTGTTGCGCGGTCTTCCAGCGCTGGCCGGGAAGCACCAGTCGAGGCTCAGCGAGAACCTGCAACTCGAGGTGCTCGAGACGTTGCGTAAGGTCTTCGGATTTTGACTGCGCGCCAAGCCGCTTCAAGGCGTGTGCGGCGACGCAGTTCGAAAGCAACTCGACCTTGGCGGCTGTGCGGACGATGGTGCTGGTGGCTGGCCAGCCCTCGGCTTTTGCGCGGCGTGCGACCACCGCAAGCGCATCCTCGACCCCGCGCTGGTCCGCCGCTGTCTCGCGCAGCAGCGCAGTGTTCTGCCGAAGCCTGGATTTCCAACGGAACGCATTGAGCATCTGCGCAAGCGCGGTCAGACGCACCTTGGCGACGTCGAGGCGTTCGGCGCGGCCCTCGAGGCGGCTCCGGAATGAAGCGTCGTCATCACCGTCGACCCGATTGCGCACACCGCAACGCTAACGCGGAACCAGCTGCGAGGATGTTAGATGAGCCTCGTGCAGCTGCTCTCGCTCACCTACGAGCGCTTTCGCAATCTCACCCGTGTCGAGCTGGTGCCCGGGCCGAAGGCGACGGTGGCGGTCGGTGAGAATGGCCAAGGGAAAACCAACCTGCTCGAAGGGCTGTACTTCCTCGCGACCCTCAAACCTCTTCGGGCCGGTAAGTTGTCCGAGCTGGTCGCTTTCGGCCAGACGACCGCCCGGGTGACGGGGCGGTTCCTCCTTTCAGGTGCCGAGCGGGAAATCTCGGTCGAGGTCGGCGCGGGTTCGCGGCATGCGTATGTCGACGGCAAGCGCGCGTCTTCTCTCGAGGCGTATTTCGGAGGCGTCAGCGTGGTTGCCTTCACACCTGACGACTTGCAGGTAGTGAAGGGCGGCCCCGAGGGGCGCCGCAACTTCCTCGATAGGGCAGTCTTCAACCGCTTCCCCACTTTTCTGTCAGAGAGCCGTGAGTACGGCCGCGCCTTGAAGTCGCGCAACCGCCTGCTCAAAGAAGGAGCGCCGGCAGCGCACCTGTCGGCGTGGGATGGAACCCTCGCGCGGGTGGGCGCGCGGCTGTGGTCCCGTAGGCGTTCTTTGATGGGTGAGCTGGCGACGCGGGCCCAAAGCGCTTTCTCGCGCATCGGGCGCACCGAACAGCCCGCTCAGTATTCCTACCTGCCGTCGCATGTTGGCGAGCTGAGCTTTGCCACCGCCACCGAGCTGCAGCTTCAGCTGGCGTTGGCGGCGGCGTTGGATCAACGGCTCCAGCGCGACCAGGAACGGGGATTCACCTCGGTTGGGCCGCACGTCGATGATCTCGAGTTGTCGTTGGGCTCCCACGCGGCGCGGACGTTTGCTTCGCAGGGTCAAGCACGCGCGCTCGTGCTGTCGTGGAAGGTGGCTGAGATTGAAAATCTACATGCGCACTCGGGGTTTCTTCCGCTGCTGCTTCTCGACGATGTGTCGAGCGAGCTCGACCCCGAACGGAATCAGTTTCTGATGGGCTATCTGGCAGAGTCGGGCGCGCAGGTGTTTCTCACCACCACAGACCCTGCGTTGGTGCGGCGGGCCGCTGGGCTGGGAACAGTGTGGTACCGGGTGAAGGCGGGCACGGTAGAAAGGGCCGAGTGATGACTCCAAGCCCGCGACGGGAGTTCTTCGCCTACCACCCGAGGAGGTGGCGGTTGCTGTTGGCGTTCGGGGCAACAGGCAGCTTGGTGCTGACGGCGTGGGCGATGGCGGGCGCGGTGAAAAGCCGAGCCCCGCTGGAGTTCGCACGGGCAGGCATCAGCGCTGGCTTGGTGCTCGCGATGCTGAACGTGCATCTGAAGCTGAAACCAAAGGCAGATTGGGGAGTTCGGGTGACTGCGCTGGCGTTGACTGTCTCGCGCCCAGTCAAAGGGACGATCGAAAT
>JANOHG010000307.1:0-5868 GCA_031406375.1 Archangiaceae bacterium
CGACATGCTCAACCTCGTGGGTGTCGAGGGCATGAGCATGCCGTTCGATGGGCACGTCATTTCGAACTTCAGGCTGCTCAACGCGGGGCCCTTTCCCGGTGAGGCCGGACCCGCCTTTTTCTCGCCGCCGCGCCCGGGGCAGATCAACTCGTACCGCATAGGGGCTGGCTACAAGGTCAGCTACACCGTGGTGGTCGATGGCTACGAGATGAGCGACCAGACGACGAACAGCACCTCGCTCAATGGCTATATCTACTCCCAGCCGTCCACGAGCCCGTACGGCGGGCTCGACTACTACTTCGTCTACGAGGGTAGCTTCACCATCGGCGATGCGGGCGACCCGGTCACGCTCGATGCGCACCTCGAGTTCAAATACGGCGGCCCGGCTGATCGCCCGGCCCCGCCCGAGCTCGGCTTCAGCATGAAGGTCGACAAGGACGAAGCGACGCCGTGGGTGGTGCCCGTACCGAAGACGTCGATCAACGCCCCCAAGGTGACGAACCGGTTCGCCTGGGTCAAGGGCAGGAAGCTGCTTCCCAACGCGCCCATTCTCTCGACGTCTGATCACCCGACCTTCGACCCCAAGAAGCTCGGGGACGACTGGGTCACCGTCATCGTCTACGCGGAAGAAGCGAACGTGTGGCGCAACTTGCCCATCTGTCTGCGGCCGAACGGTTGCGGCCCTTGATTCACTTCTTCACGTCGGAAGCGTGAGCGGCAACGAACGCAGGCGCTGGCCCGTCAACGCAAACACCGCGTTTGCGACGGCCGGCGCGATGACGGGCACCCCAGGCTCGCCCACGCCGGTCGGCTCGGCTTCGTTGTCCCGCAGGTACGTCTCGCGCGGCCTCAGCCGATTTGTCTCGCCGACCACCGTCACCACCGAGAGCGCGACGCCGCTTGGAAAGAACCCCTTGTCGAGCGACTGCACCACCGTCGGCAATGCGAAGACGTCGTCCAGCACCGCGGTTCCAGAGCGGCCGTCGGCCACATCCCACGCGGTGACGGTCTTCGAGTTGCCGTCCCACAGCAGCACCCGCGAACCCTGCAGCAGCTGCATCTGGTTGAGCGCAGCGGTCATGTTCAATTTCTTCGCGTTGTCGGAGATCCCGGTGGCGTCGAGCAGAAACGCTTCGCGGCTGCTCGAGTACAGCGCGAGCACCGCATCAGCGCGCAGAGCCGTTTGAGCAACTGCAGCGGCGTCATCACCAGTACGGTGGCTGCGTGCCTTCGCTTGTGGCGCGCCGTCACCAAGCGATATCGTCGATTGACAGTGACGCCGACCAAAGTTGCCATGTGTCGAGTCGCTTGGACGCGACATTTCGTGACCGGAATTCGTTCCCTTCCCGCCGCCAAAGCGCAGCAAGTGCTTTCGGGCGTCCCTCGCGAGAATCTCGAAAAGCTCGAGCGCGCTTCTGCGATGGGGTGGCTTCCTTTCGGGGTCCACATGTCGGTCTTGCGCTGCTGTCGCGACGTGATGGGTGCCACGGGATACCGTCGCTTCTGTGGGGAACAGGTTTCGGCGGCGTTGCGAAACCCAGTCCTCTTCGCTGGAACTGCGCGAGCGTGTTTAGGTGTTTTCGGACGCTCGCCCTTGGTGCTTTTCAAGGTAATGCCGACGAGTTGTGCGTTTATTTTCCGCGATGCAGGCCAAGTCCGAGTACAGACTTTCCCGAATCAACTTCGGGTCATTGTCACCTACGAGAATTTCCCGCTCGAGTTCTCGCAGGATGACACCTGGTCCCTCATCTGGTTGGGAACCTGCGATGCACTGTCGGCGTTCTCCGTCGAAGGGCGAAGTGAATTCGTTGCCGTCTCTTCGACGGCGCAGGATTCGAAACTTGGCTTCTTCGAGTGGACCGTCACTGCCGCTGAGCGAGCCAAGGCCTCCTGATGGAGTCATCGGTCGCCGCGAACAGCTGAACCGCGAGCAACGACGGCGACCGTGGTTTCTTTCGCCGCGCCGAAAAGGTTCGACGAAATCGGAAACCGGCAGTGACTGTCCCAGCGCTCGGGCGACAGGCTCATTCACCACCCCAGCAGCGTCTTCCTGTCCCAACTCGTCGAGGATCTTCAGCACGACGAACAGGAATGGCAACGAAAGGAACGCCCGAGCCCTGGCACGAAACGGCCGACCTTCGAAGCGTAGGTGCGGTAGTCGTCGCCGTGGCTCGTCAGCAGGTGTCGTTCTTCGCGCCGGGTCCGGATGCCCACCGAGATCGACGTGACGAGAAAGGCGATGAACATCACCGCCGACCGAGTCACGGCGCACAGGCCCAGCAGCATCAGCGACATCGCCGACTAGACAGATTACTCCAGCACGACCAGCAGGTCGCCCGCCTGAATCTTCGCCTTCAGCGCCACGGGTAGCTCTTTCAGCGTGCCCGCCCGGGGAGCGCGCACCACCGTTTCCATCTTCATCGCTTCGAGCGCGAGCAGCGGCGCGCCCGCTTCCACTTTGGTTCCAACTGCGCAGTAGACGCCGATGACCACTCCCGGCATCGAGGCCCCGATGTGCGACGGGTTCGCCTTGTCGGCGGTGCGGCGTTCAGCGACCTGTGAGACAAGCGACCTGTCTTTCACCGTGACCTGTCGGCCGTGACCGTTGAGCTCGAAGAAGACGGTGCGGTGCCCATCAGGCGCAGGGTCCGACACGGCCTCGAGAGACAACACCAACGTCTTTCCAGGCTCGAGATCCACCCAACGTTCCTGCCCCACTTCGAGCCCGTAAAAATAGGTAGGCGTGTCGAGAATCGAGACATCTTCGTACTTACTGCGCGCGTCGAAAAAGTCGTCGAGCACGCGGGGATAGAGCGCGTGTGACACGGCCTCGGCGCGGGTCGCTTCTCGCCCCAAGCGGGTCGACAACATGCGGGCGCGTTCTTCCAGGTCCAGCGGCGGCAGGCTCTTGCCTGGCAGCCCTTCGACACGGGGCAGGCCTTTGAGCACGGCGGTGCGGAGCTTCTCGGGGAAGCCACCGGGCGGCTGTCCCAACTGCCCTTGGAAATAGCCAACCACGCTCGAAGGGAAGTCGAGCTTGGGCGCTTCGGCAATCAACCTGCCTTCGGTCAGCCGCGCGGCTTCTTCAAGCGTGTCCGCCCGGATAATCAGGTCTCCCTTCACGAGGAAGACTGCGAAGTCGCCAACCATCTTCGACGACGGAGTCACCTTTGGAATGTCGCCACACAGCAGGTTCACCAGCGCGAACGCGTCCTTCACTTCTTGCCACCGGGGAAGCAGCCCCAGCTCGGCGACCTGCGGCCGAAGATTCGAGTACTGCCCGCCGGGGATCTCGTGGAAGTAGACCTCGCTGGTCGCACTCTTCAGGCCACACTCGAAAGGCGCATAAAACTCGCGCACGTCTTCCCAGTAGTTCGCCAACGGCTGCAGCGTCTTGTTGGTGAGCCCGGTGTCGCGCGGATACCCGCGGAGCGCAGCGACCAGAGCGTTCATCGACGGCTGGCTGGTCAACCCGGCCATCGGAGCCAGCGCGACGTCGACGATGTGCACGCCGTGATCGATCGCGGTGAGCAGCATCGCGACGCCGTTTCCAGAGGTGTCGTGGGTGTGAAGATGCAGCGGCAGCTTCACCGTCTGCTTCAACCGGTCGACCAGCAGCCCGGCAGCGCGCGGTCGCAGCAGCCCCGCCATGTCCTTGATGCACAGGAAGTGTGCGCCCATGTCCTCGATGCGGCGCGCGAGGGCGGCGTAATAGTCGAGCGTGTACTTCGGCCGCTTGGGGTTGGCGACGTCACCGGTGTAGCAGATGGCAACCTCGGCCACTTTCCCGGTGCGGCGGATCCGATCGATCGACACCTTCATGCTGTCGAGGTCGTTGAGCGAATCGAACACCCGAAACACGTCGACGCCGGCCTGCGCCGCTTCGTCGATGAACGCTTCAACGACGTTGTCGGGGTAGTGCGTGTACCCCACGGCATTCGCCCCCCGCAGCAACATCTGTTGCATCAGGTTGGGCGCCGCCGCCTTGAGCTTCCTCAGGCGATCCCACGGGTCCTCGTGAAGGAAGCGGTAGGCGGTGTCGAAGGTCGCTCCACCCCAGGATTCAAGGCTGAACAACTCGGGGGCCAGATGCGCGGTGGCGTGCGCAATCTTGAGGATGTCGAAGCTGCGCATTCGCGTCGCCAGCAATGACTGATGCGCATCGCGCATCGTGGTGTCGGTCAACAACGGGCGGGTCTGCGACAGCACCCACTTCGCGAGGCCCTCAGGGCCCTTTTCGGCGAGGATCTGCGCGGTGCCGGCAGGCGGAGCGCCTCTTGGGACCTCGGGCACGCGCGCCTCGAGCAACTTGGTCGGCTGCAGCCGCTGCTCTTTCTTGACCGTCGGGTGGCCGTTGACAATCACCTCGCCCAGGTACTGCAGCAGCTTGCTGGCGCGATCTCGACGCGGCGAGAGCTGAAACAACTCGGGCGTCTCGTCGATGAAGCGCGTCCACGTCTGGCCCGCGAGAAAGGTCGGATGCGCGAGCACGTTCTCGAGGAACGGTAGGTTGGTCTTCACGCCGCGAATGCGAAACTCGCGCGCAGCGCGTTGCGCCTTCTTCACTGTCTCTTCGAAGGTCGACGCGTAGGCGATGACTTTCACCAGCAACGAATCGTACGCGGGCGAGATGTGCGCCCCTGAGTAACCATTGCCGCCGTCGAGTCGGATTCCAAACCCAGTCGCGGCGCGCCAAGCGGTCAGCGTTCCTGCGTCGGGCAGAAAGTTGTTCGCCGGATCCTCGGTGGTGACCCGCAACTGAATCGCATAGCCCCGGGTCGAAATCGCTTCCTGGCTCGGAATTCGAATCTTCGGCGAAGACAGCGGCTCACCCTCAGCGATCCGAATCTGCGCTTGAACCAGATCGACGCCGGTGACCTGCTCGGTGACGGTGTGCTCGACCTGCAATCGCGCGTTGACCTCGATGAAATAGAACGAAGCGCCACCCTCGTCGACGAGAAACTCGACCGTGCCGGCGTTCGAGTAACCCGCGCCCTTCGCCAGCAACAGCGCCGCTGCGCAGATCCGATCGCGAAGCTTAGGTGCCAACGAAGGTGCCGGCGCGATTTCGATCACCTTCTGGTGCCGTCGCTGCACCGAGCAATCGCGCTCGAAGAGGTGCACGAGGTTTCCGTGCTGATCGCCCAACACCTGCACCTCGATGTGACGCACGTGCTCGAGGAACTTCTCCATGAACAACACGTCGGATCCGAACGCAGCCAATGACTCGCTCTTCGCCGAGGCGATCGCATCACTCAGCTCGGCGCGGGTGCGCACGACCCGCATTCCGCGCCCGCCGCCGCCGTTCGCCGCCTTGACGAGCACCGGAGCGCCGTGGGTGTCGAAGAACTTTTCGGCCTGCTCGAGCACCTCCGCTGCGCTGCCGGTGAGCGTGCCGCCCGGGACGCAGGGAACTAAGACCTTCTGAGCGAGCGCCTTTGCCGCGACCTTGTCGCCCATCATCGCGACCACTTCCGGGCTCGGCCCGACAAAGCGAATCCCGCGCTTCACACACGCGCGCGCGAAGTCGGCGTTCTCGGAAAGGAACCCGTAGCCTGGATGAATCGCGTCAACGCCCGCCGCCACTGCGACGTCGAGAATCTCGTCGGCTCCAAGGTACGCTTCGACGGGACGCTTGCCGTGCCCGACGCGGTACGCCTCGTCGGCCTTGTGACGGTGCTCGTGCATTCGATCTTCGTCGCTGTAGATGCCGACGGTGCGAATGCCGAGTTCGTTGCACGCACGGAAGACGCGAATCGCTATTTCGCCGCGGCCCCGCGTCAGGTGGGCGTTGCCGAGGTTGTTGCGAAAAGGCGCCGAGTCCGGAGTCAGGCGAACCGCCGTCTCGAAGGACGCGGCCGCCCGTAC
>JANOHG010000309.1:0-8586 GCA_031406375.1 Archangiaceae bacterium
CCATCGAAGCCGCGCGCAAGGCCGGCGAGCGCGTGCTGCGCCTGATCGTGGACTCGGTCAAGCAGCAGCGCACCCAGAAGACCGGCTACACCCGCACCGGCACGGCGGGCTATGCGCCCGTCCATCGCCGCACGCCCGCGCCCGCCGTTTCGCTCGCCATCAACGCCAATTTCTGAGTTCCACCCGCCCCGCAACCAACCGACGGAGACTTGCCCATCATCTTTCGCCCTACCGGCCCGATCGGTCAGATCCCAAACTGGATTTCTAGGCACAGTTTTGTGGGGTCACGCGATTCGATCGCGACGACGGATGCCTGAACGAAGCCCTCGAACAGCCGGCTTATCTCTTCATGCAGCAACGTGTTCTCGACCGCCCCCGACGCTTGGCCTCCCAGCGCCAACAGCAACTCTTCGTCTTCGGAATCGAAAGAGCCGCCTTGGGCGTTGAGCGCCTGAATGACGCCGGTGACTTCTCCGCGGGTGTCGCGCATCGGCACGCAGAGAATCGACTCGGTGCGGTAGTGGTTGGTGATGTCGAAGCTGCGGTTGAAGCGGGGGTCTGCGTAGGCGTCCTTGATGTTGACGACCTGGCCGGTGGTGGCGACGGCTCCGGCGATGCCACTGCCGACCGGAATGCGAATCTCATTGGCGGTGCCCTGCGCGACCCGGCTCCACAGCTCGCCCCGCTCGCGGTCGAGAATGAACAACGAGCAGCGATCTGCCTCGACGACGCGGGTGGCTTCCCGGAGGATGAGCGGCAACAGTGAGTCGAGGTCGCGAACCGCGTTCATCGCCTTAGCGACGTCGAGCAGCGAGTTGAGCTTATCCAGGCGGCGCAGTGCCGTTTGCAGCGGAGTCAGAGAGGGCTCAGTCTTGGTCAAGGACACGGCGGTGATGTTCCCGCTCCAGTGTGGACAAAACAAGCATCGGCGCGCGGTGTTGATGGGACTGTGCGCGTTGCTCAGCGGCTGTGGGATGGCCTGGTCTCTTCACGTCGCACCTCGGGACTTCGACGCACGCCTGAAGTTGTGGCTTGGGGGCGGTGGCAACGTGTCAGTGCTGTTGCACGGTCGCGCCGACGCACTGATGGTGGACACCAAGTTCGGCAACTTCAGCCGCATCGTGCGCAGCGAGGTCGAGGTGGAGCTGGCGCGCAAAGTCCGTCGCATCGTGTTGACGCACGCTCACTTCGATCACGTCAGCGGCCTGAAGCTCTACCCCGATGCAGCGGTGGTGCTGGTGCACCCCAACACCCGAAGGCGACTCGAGGCTGCGGGCGTGCGCGCGCCGTTCGTAGAGGTCGAGCGCGAGGTACGGTTGACGCTTGACGGCGACGAGGTACGGGTTCTGGCGATGGGCAACGGTCACACCGATGGAGATCTGGTCGCGCTGGTGCCAAGTCGAAAGCTGCTCATCGCAGGCGACTTGATGAGCAACGGGTTCGAGCCCAACTGCGATCCTACCTTCGGTGGAGACATTCTCGACCTCAGCCGCACGCTTCCCACCCTGATGACACTCGACTTCGAGCAAGTGGTGCCAGGTCACGGCGAGGTGATGACGCGCGCGCAGGCCCAGTTGCTGGCGGACTATGTGGCTGCGTTGCAGACCGAGGTGAGGAGTGCGCGCGACGCAGGGCTGACCGAGGATGAAGTGGTGCATCAGGTGACGTTGCCGCAGTTCGAGCTCAAGCAGTTGCTGCCCTTGATGCCGACGCGTGACGGAAACGTGCGTGCGATGTTTCACGCACTCGAGCGCGAAGGTAAGACAGGGCGATGAACCGTCGAATCCAGATTGCACCTTCGATTCTCTCTGCTGACTTTGGCCGTCTGGCTGAAGAGGTCAAAGCGATTGAAACGGCGGGCGCCGACTGGGTGCACGTCGACGTGATGGATGGCCGCTTTGTCCCGAATATTACGATTGGGCCGGTGGTGATCGCGGCGGTGAAGCGCGCGACGAAGCTGCCGCTGGACGTGCATCTGATGATCGTCGAGCCCGAGAAGTACATTGTCGACTTCGCCCAAGCGGGCGCGGCGACGATTACCGTCCACCAGGAGACTTGTCCTCACCTCCACCGAACGTTGCAGCAGATCCGCGCGGCCGGCGCCCGCCCTTCGGTGGTGCTCAACCCTTCGACTCCCTTGTCGGCGATCGAAGAGGTGCTGGGCGACGTCGCGCAGGTGTTGCTGATGAGCGTGAACCCCGGTTTTGGAGGCCAGAAGTTCATCCCCGAGACGGTGGACAAAGTGCGTCGGCTGCGGGCAATGCTCGACGCCCGTGGGTTGAGCACCGTCGACATCGAGGTCGACGGCGGAATCAACCCCGAGACCGCAAAGCGCGTCGTCGAAGCGGGCGCGAACGTGCTCGTGGCAGGGAACGCAATCTTCACCACCGCGGATTACGCCGCAGCGATTCAAGCGCTGCGTGGCTGACTTCGCGCCGGTTCATCGCGGATGAGCGCGAGATCTGCGCCGTTGCCCTGGCTGGTGCCAGCGGTGTGGACGGCGGGCGCGATTCCGGTGGCGGCGGTGGTGATGCGCGCAGTTCAAGACGAGCTCGGCGCGAACCCCATCTCGGAAGCGCTCAACCGCTTCGGCCATTGCGCTCTGGTATTTCTGGTGCTGAGCCTGGCGTGTACTCCCGTGCAGTGGGCGACGAAGTTCAGCTGGCCGGCGCGGATCCGCCGCGCGCTGGGGCTGATCGCCTTTGGATACGCGACGGTGCATTTCCTCACCTACCTGCTGCTCGATCAGCAACTCGCGCTGGGTGAAGTCCTCGACGACATCAGCAAGCGTCCGTTCATCACCGTGGGCTTGGGTGCCTGGCTTTTGCTGATTCCACTGGCGCTCACCTCGAGCAACACCGCAGTCAAGCGACTGGGTTTCGTGCGTTGGAAGCGATTGCATCGGCTCGCCTACGTTTGCGCTTCGCTCGGTGCGTTGCACTTCTACTGGCGGGTGAAGAAAGACCACACCGAGCCGCTGGTCTACGCGGCGGTCATCGGCTGCCTGCTGCTGATGCGAGTCATTCGCCTCGGTCGCGCGAGGAACAAGGGCTAAGGGACGATGGCGAGGCAGTCGCTGCCGCAGCTGAATGCCGCCGCGGTGCAAGTATGTCCGTCGATGCAGGCCTTACATTTGTCTGCTTTGGCTTTGTAGCCGGTGTCCGCGCCAGCATTTCCGCGGCAACGTTCTTCACACGCCTTGACGTCGTAGTCCGAGTTGAAGCAGGTCTTGTAGCGAGAGCAGATGCCTTGGCAGTCGACCGCCGCGTCGACGCCGCAGCCCGAAATTGCCAACCCAACGAACAGTGCTGCGCATTTGAGAAGCCTGGTCATGAAGTTCCTTTTGAGTACAGCGAGTGTGCATGCACGAGACGAGAGAGACTCCGACGTCGATCTGGAGACCCCCGTACTGTGCGCGTCTGCTCAACGATAATGCAAAGAGGTGGCCAGCGCGTCCAAGGGAAAGACACGAGATCCCGCTCGCGCAGCAGGTGCGTGATGCCTCAGTGGGGCGCAAAGGTCACGGGCACGCTTCGCGCGTCGTGAACCGCGACCCGTGCGGTCGCGTGTTAGTCAACGGGGATGAACGATCTTAGCCAGGCCACCACGCCAGAACGGGTAGATGAATTGAAGTTCAGGTCTACGATTTACGACGGTTGGCAGCAGGGCCGCGGAGCCTATGGGGGCCTGGTGCTTGGCATTCTCACCCGCGCGATGGAGGTGGTGAACGCGACCCCCGAATGGCCGCTGAGGATTTTGAACGCTGAGATTCTCGCCCCGGTTATGCCTGGGCTGGCCGAGGTTGAAATCGAAGTGCTGCGCAGGAGCTCGGCGGTCGCATCGTTTTCCGCGCGAATGCTGCAGCAGGGGCATTTGCTCGCGCGGTCGACCGGAATTTTCGGAAAACAACGCATCGCAGATCGCGAACGGACGCCAGTCGACATTCCACTGCTGGCGCCCTGGGAAGCGGCGGACGCATGGCCATCAGACAACCCGATGGCTCCGGCCTTCGCCCAGCACTTCGAGTTTCGGCCCACCGGCGTGATGCCATTCTCAGGAGCTGACCGCCCGCAAGCGACTGGGTGGATCTGCCCGCGCCTGGCCTCGCGTGGCGTTGGAACCCCTGAAGTCGTCGCGATGGCCGATGCATGGTGGCCCGCCGACCTTGCAACCGAGACCGCGCCGCGGCCGATGTCGACCCTGGCCTTCACGCTCGAGCTCTTCGCGCCCGTTCTCGGAGCCCCAGTTCGCCCTCACTTTCACCGCGCGACCGTGCCCGCATCGCATGGAGGTTTCTCCTTCGAGTTGCGCGAGCTGTGGGATGAGCACGGACGGCTGGTGGCGCTCAATCAGCAGACCTTCGTGTTCATCCGGTAGACCGCTTAATGCTTCGCAGGGTCCGCAAACGTCACGCCGACCAGTGGGCTGATGGCGGCGGGCTGCAGCGCATCTCGCATCCGCACTTCGACGCGATGCGCGGCGCGAAGCAGCAGGCGAGGGTGATTGACTTCGAGCAAGCCATTGGCCGCAGCCGCGCGCCAGGTGCTCCAGAAGCCGCCGTTCACCCGGAACTGGTACTCGGGCATCACCGCGTCGGTCGCCGCCACCTTCAGCATTCTGCCCGCGGGAGCGTGGGGTGCGCTCGACGTGCTGGCGCGCATCTGGGGAGACGCCGCGACGCAGGTCTGGTCGTACGGAATCAACTTCGCGTAGACCCCGACGTGGTTGTAGCTCTTGGTGCCGCTGATGTGACCGACTCCCTTCGAGGCGATCAGCTTCATCTTCCAACCGCCCAACTGGGGAACCGTCAACGCCGGGAACCCGCGCGCGAGTGATGGCTCGGCCAACGTCAGCAGCGAAGGCACCAGCGTTTCGAGCGCGGTCAGCTGCTCGGCGAGAATCTCAGAATTCTTCGCTTTGACGTTGGTGATTGCGCCCGACAGATCGCCCACGACGGGGGTCAGATTGCTACAGCCCGACAGCGAAAGGCCGATCGGCAGTTTGAGGTCCGCCGACACGGTGAACAAGCGCACATACCGTTCTTCCAGCTTGGCGTAAAGATCGACCTCGACGCCGTCCCAGTCGAAGCGAATCAATGGCTCCTTTGGCTTCATCGTCGCCATGTCCAACGTGCCTTCACCCACCATTGCGCGCGGTGGATTCACCGGTCGAATCACCACCCGCATCGGGACGCTGACGTTCTTTCCGGTGAGCAGGTTGAGCGACGGCAGCAGCGTTCCCAGCAACGCCGAATCGAGCTCAGTCACCTGCTCGTGGCCTAATTCGACGCATAGCGCTCCGGCTTGCTGTGCATGGAACAATGCCCGCGATAGCAACTGCTGCGACACGCTGAAACCGACGTCATAGGCAGCTGGTGCGTCGAAGGCGAAGTCTGGCAACGGCAGCGTCGGCGCGTTCGGAGAAGTCAGGGGTTTGACGCACTGAGCGATCGCGATTTCCTTCGTGCCGCCGATGAAGCCGACCGTCATCCCTTTTGCGCTTGCCACCGCGCCGCTTCCGGCTGCGACGAAGAGATCGACCCCAGCGCTCGCCGGAACCAGGCCGCCAAGCACCTGATCCAGCGCCACCCGACCTTCGATGCCGATCGAACCGGGCACGCACTTGCTTGTGCCGTCGTCGACGCATTCGCCGTTACCGGCATCGGCCGAAAACACGCAGCTGCTGGTCGCGACCGCGCTGGCAGGGCATCCGGTGCCGGCGCCGCAGCTGCGGCAATTCGCGTTGAGAAGGGCGGATTCGAGCTTGTCTTTGAGTGACTTGGTCAGCTGATCCACAATCAACGCCTTCACCAGACTGAAGTTCGCCACGGTGCAGAAACCGCAGCTGCCTTCGCTTGCGACCAGCATGTCTGCGGGGTCGATGCAGGCAGGCTTCGGCAGCGCTCCCAGAGTGCCACACGCCTTTGCGCCGCCGATGTCCGGAATCTCGAATGAGAGCACCTGATTCCACCGGGTATCGATGATGAACCGAACCTGCACCTTCAGTTCGTTGCTGAGCGGAGCAGTGCGGGTGGTGTCGAGGTCGACGCTGCATTTGACCGGACTCGAGAAGAAGCAAAACGAGGACGTGCGGTCGACCGAGGAAACCATAATCTTCCCGGTTGCGAGGGTGAGGTTCAGCGCCGCCTCGAGCTGATCCGGCCCCTTCGGTGCCAGCATCAGCGAGGTGATGTTGCCGAGAATCGTCTTTGGAACATCCTTTGCGTCGCACTTTCCATCGAGCTGGCCGCAGCTCTCAGCCGTGCAGTACAGGGCGCCCTCATCGCCGATGGTGAGGTTCTCGAACAGCGCGCTCTGGATGCTGCAAGGAAGCGGCACCAGCAGCTGTCCGCCTGGAGCGATCATCTCGAGCAGCTGGGGTGAATAGGCGTTGATGACCGCGAAGCCATCCGCGCTCAAGTTTGCCGCAGCGGCGGTAGGGAGCATGTCGCCAGTGAAGCCCCCTGGAATTGGCGCGAGCTGTGAACAGCCGCCCCCAATCTGGCCGCACGCTGCGAGCGTCGCAAAAGCAATAACGAAGGGGCCAAACCGACGAGGAGTGAGCAGCACGAACGAGCCCTTTAGCAGGGTGTTGGGCTCTTGCTCCAATGCCCCCCATCAAGCTGTCATGATTGAAATTTCGACCATCGGCGCCCCGAAGTCCGTGCGTGGATTCGCCGTCGAGCCGCCCGGATGGCGAGGCGGGCGACCGCGCCGGTTTGTTGCGCCGCCGGCGGCAACCGGCGGGTCGACGACGAGACGAGCTATCGCTTCTTTTTCGCGGCGGTCTTCTTCGGGGCCGGCTTTGCCTTTCGCTTCAACGCGGCCTTCTTCGCGCCCGGCTTCTTCTTCGCCGCCGTCTTCTTGGTCGGCTTGCGCGCCGCGAGCTGCTTCTTCGCTTTGGCGACGAACTTCTTCACCACGCTGGCCGCCTTCTTCGCCGTCTTCGTTACGGTCTGCGCCGCCTCAGTTGCGCTCTTCTGCACCTGCTCGGCGGCCTCACCGATGACGTCGCCCGCTGCCTCAGCGGCGTCGGTTACCGCGTGGCCAGCTTGATTCAACTTCGCACGTGCTGAGTTCGAGTAAGCGATCATCGGCTCAAAGTAATGCTGTTCCCACCCTGACCGGTAAGTTTCTGCCTGACCCATCGGAATGTTCGTTTGCCGCAGCGTGACCTTCGTCCCTTCGTCTTGTGGGTCGAGCAGGATTTCGACGGTCGAATCCGGGTCTTCCTCTTGAAACTCGGTCGTCCGCCACGCTTGTACAATTCGCGAGTACGGTTCTTTCTCGAGCGTCTTGCCTGAGATGTACCCCTCCCACGCAGTAAAGGTGTCATCGACATCGTTGTAGGTGGCAGTACTTCCCGTCATCTGGCCGTGCTCCGAGCCAGACAGCCACGCTCTGTAAATCGCCTCAGCACTCGCTGGCACAATTCGCCACACTTCAATCGACTCGCTCATTTGGTGCTCCATGAGAAAGGGGGGGTTCGCAGCGGCGTCGACTCTACTCATAATCAGGTTTCATGAGTCCCCTGACGTTGATGATGGTGTTCGCGCTTTCTGCTGGTCCCCCGTCGCCTTCTGCGAAAGAGAAGGAACGCGACCAGCTTCGAAAAGTGATTGCCGGAGTGATTGAACGTTCGCCGCTGAAGAACGCGCGCATCTCAGTGCAGGTGAGAAGCCTCGAAGACGGAAGCCTGGTTTTCGCGCAAGCCGCTGAAGAGCTGCTTAACCCCGCGTCGAACGTGAAGCTCTTCACCGCGGCCGCTGCGCTCGTGAAGCTCGGGCCCGACTACCGGTTTGAGACCGAGTTTCTCACCGATTCGGATTACCGCGACGGTAAGGCGCGAACACTGTACGTGCGCGGGCGTGGCGACCCGACGATCACCACCGAGCGCCTCTACGGAATCGTCAGCGAGCTGCTGCACGCGGGGCTGAAAGAAGTGGGCGACATCGTCGTCGACGATTCGTGGTTCGACAGCGAACGAGAGGCGCCCGGCTACGACCAAGAGAACGGCGACCGCGCCTACCTGGCGCCAACAGGCGCGCTGTCTTTGAACTGGAACACGCTCGGCATCTACTTGCGCCCGGCCGATCGTGAAGGCGCGGTGGCGACCGCTGAGCTCGAACCGTCGTCCGAGTATTTCACCCTCGAGTCGCACCTTCGAACCGGCAGCAAAACTCAACGCCGTTTCGTTGTGGGCACCGAGCTCGACAAAGATCGCATTCACCAAAAGGTGATGGTCAGCGGGTATGTGCCAGTCGACAAGGGCACCTGGAGCGTTTGGAAGAAAGTCGAACAGCCCGCGCTCTACTTTGGCTTCACCTTGAAGGCCTTGCTCGTTCAGCGCGGCGTCAAGGTAAAGGGGCGGCTGCGCGGGGCGTTGGTCCCACCGGGGACCAAGATGCTCCACATCGCCGCCAGCGAGACGCTCGACATCGTGCTCAAGCGGCTCAACAAACACTCGTCTAACTTTGTGGCCGAGCAGCTGATCAAAACCCTGGGCGCAGAAGGCAAGGGGCCTCCGGGCAGCACCACCCGTGGCATTGAGGTGGTCGAAGAGTTTCTCGAGCGCGACGTCGGGATG
>JANOHG010000319.1:0-11880 GCA_031406375.1 Archangiaceae bacterium
TCATTGTCTGGGAAACAATCTTGCTAACTGCTCGCTTTGCAAGTGCTTGACGTTTACATCCGGGGGCGTTGGCCCGAATTGAAGCGTTGGTGGCGCGCGAACCGCAGAACCTGCCTGCGGTCGAGGTCCTGCTACGGGCCTATCGCGCGGCGGGCGACATGGCGCAACTGGGTCAGCTGATCGAGGCCCGGGTGGGCGTTTCGCCCGACGGCTTCGAACGCAAGACCTTGCTGATGGAACTGGCAGCAGCGCGCGATGCGCAAGAAGAGCCTGAGCTTGCCTACCTCGCGCTTTGGCGCGCTTTCAAGGAAGACCCCAACGACAGCGAGCTGCGCCGACGCATGGAAAGCGCCGCCGATGCTGCCCAGACGTGGGAAGAGCTTGTCGGGGCGTATGAAGAAGAGCTGCCCCGCATTGGCGACAACGCCGATGCCGCCGACGTGTGCTTGAAGATGGCGCAGCTGCTTGAGCAGCGGCTGGGTGAGCCCGAGCGCGCGGTCGAGTACTACCAGAAGGCCCGCGAGCTGATGCCTGAGTCCGGCGTCAAGGCGCTGCCGGCGCTCGATCGCCTCTACGGTCAGCTCGACAATCCTCAGGCGCAGGGCGATGTGCTCGAGGCACTTTCCAACCTGGTGCGCGAACCGCAGGAAAAGATTTCGCTGCTCTTTCGCTTGGGTCAGCTCGCAATCGAACGGCTCGACAGCCCTGACCGCGGCGCCAACGCCTTCGAACGCCTGCTCGAGCTGGACCCGAAGCACTTGCCGTCGTTGCGCAGCCTCGAGGTGCTGTACGACACGGCGAAGACACACAACAAGCTCTACAAGGTGCTGCAAGCGCAGCGTGAGCTCGTCTCCGGCGCAGATCGCGAGCGGCTCACTGGCAAGATGGCCAGCGTCTCGTTTGAAGGGCTTGCGGACGTCGGCCATTCGATCGACCTGTACCGCGAGCTGCTGGCGAAGAACCCGCGCAACGAGCAGGCCTTCGTCGCCCTCGACACCCTTCTCGAGCGGGCGAAGCGATTCGACGAGCTGATCGAGCTGCTCGAGGGCAAGCTCAAGGTCACCATCGATCCCCGCGAGCTCGTGCGACTCAACGAGCGCATGGGCCGGGTGCTCTTCGTGCATCTGAAGCGCGGTGAGGAGGCGATCGCGTTCTTCAAGGCCGCGCTTGAACGCGATGCACGCCACAAGGGTGCGCTCGAAGCCCTGCGCGATATTTTCGACGAAGTGGGCCGCAACGACGATCTGGTGATCGTGTTGCGCAGGCTGATTCCCCTGCAGGAAGATGCCGGCGGAGTAAAGGCGCTGAGGGTGCGATTGGCCGAGCTCCTTGCTCTTGGCGGCCGTCGAGAGGAAGCGCTGGACGCTGCGCGCCGCGCGCTCGAGGTTGAGCCGCACACCATTGACGAGCTCGAGAAGGTGCAGCAAGTCTTCACCCAGCTGAAGGCCTGGCCCGACGCGGTGCGCGCGCTCGAGTTGAAGAGCCTCACCTACCTCGAGGCCGAGGATCGCGACGCGGCAATCGCCGCGCTGTTTCAGGTGGCGGATCTGTGGCGCGACGCAGCCAACAAGCCCGAAAGCGCGGGCGCGGCGCTCGAGAAGGTCCTCGAGATCGACCCCAGCAACCGCAATGCATACGAGCTGGTGCTGAAACAGTACGAGCTCGTCAACGACTGGCGCGCCTACGCGCAGGTGATGGGTCGGTACCTGCCGCATCTGGTCACCGAAGACGAAAAGGTTGCCACGCTGCGGCAGTTGGCCCGCGTGCAGGAACAAAAGCTCGGCCAGAAGGACGTCGCGTTTCTACAGCTTTGCCGCGCGTTGCAGCTGCAGCCCCAAGACGCCGACGTCCGCGAAGATGTCGAACGGCTCGCCGCCGAAACCGGCAGCTACGAAGAGCTCGCCGCGGTGTTCGATGAAGTCGCCGATGCGCTTCCGCGGGGCCCTTTGGCCGAACGGATGTACCTGGTGCTCGCGCGGGTCCACGACATTCAGCTCGATGACTTGGGTGCAGCCGAATCGAGTCTGCGGAAGATCCTCGAGTTCGATCCGACCAACGCCCAGGCGCTTGACGAGTTGGCGGCGATGTTCAACCGCCGGGGTCGCGACAAAGAGTACATCGTTGCCCTCGAACAGAAGCTCGAAGCGGCTCCAAGCATTGAGCGCCGGAAGGAAATTCTGCGCGAGATCTCGCGGGTCTTTTCCGAACGCCTCAACGACTCGCATGAGGCAGCGCAGGCGCTTCAGCGTGCGCTTGAACTCGAGCCTGATGCGCAAACGCTGACCACGCTTGTCGACCTACAGCGCAAGCAGGGCGATTACGCTGCGGTGGCGAGCACCTTGTTGCGGATGCGGGACATCGCGCCAACTCCCGAGGAACGATCGCGGATTCAGGTCGACGTCGCTGCGCTGTTTGAGCGCGAGCTTGGGGATGACGAGGCGGCGATTGAAGGTTACCGGCAGGCCCTTGAGTTCGACCCGGCGAACGTCACCGCGCTCAACGCGCTCGAACAGCTGTACACCAAACTCGATCGTCCGGCCGAATTGCTGCAGGTTTACGAACGCCAGCTCGAGCTGACCCAGGACTACCGCGAACGGGTGAAGACGCTCTTCAAGAGTTCGAACATCTGGGAAGACCGGTACCAGAACCTCGCCAACGCGGATGCATGCGTCGATGCGGTGCTGACAATCGACCCGCAGAATATTCAGGCGATCAAGACCCTCGAGCGGCTTCGAAAGGCGCAGGGTCGTTGGGATGAGCTGATTGGCGTTGTTGACCGCCACATCCAGCTGCTCACGCATTCCGAAGAAAAGGCTGAGCTGTGCGTCGAGATGGCCGACATCTTTCACCAGCAACTCAAGCAGGTGGATCGTGCGGTGACCGCGTACCACCAGGCGCTCGAGCTCGATTCGCGCTGTCGGCCGGCGATGCACGCGCTCGGCATGCTCTACGAGCGCAGCGGGAATTGGCCGTTCGCTCTCGACATGTTGGAGCGCGAAGCGCAAGCGGCCGGGAGCACGCCAGAGGCGGTCGAGCTGTACCATCGCATGGGCAAGATCAACGAAGACATGCTGATCGACCCTGCGAGCGCCAAGCGCTGCTATCAGGAAGCGCTCGTCATCGACCCTTCGTACCTGCCGTGCATTCGCGCGCTCAAGGGCATCTTCGAGATCGAAAAAGACTTCGTCTCGTATGAGAAGGCGCTGATCGAAGAAGCAAAGCAAACCGTTGACCCGCCCGCGAAGAGCCGCGCGATGCTCGAGGTCGCCCGCTACTACGCTGACACCAAGGACGACAAAGAGACCGCCACCGGTTACTTCGAAGAGTCGCTGCGGTTGGTGCCTGACTCGCTCGAGGCCGCCCGGCCGCTGGCCGACATCTACATTGCCAAGGAGAACTGGGAACTTGGCGAGCGGATGCTCGGCATCGCCACCCGCCAGATGTCACAGCAGGCGGCGATGCAACCCGATAATCCCGATTTGACCCGAGAGCTGTGTCGCCAGTTCTACCGGCTTGGGTACGTCGGCGAGAAGCTCGGCAAGAAGGAACGCGCGCTCGCCGCGTTCGAGCAGGCCTACCAGCTTGACGCGACCTACCTACCGGCACTCGAAGGTTTTGGGCACCTGCTGGTTCACCACAAGCGCTACGACGATGCGCTCAAGGTCTACCAAACGATTCTGATTCACCACCGCGAGGATCTGACCGACCTCGAGATCGTCGAAATCTATTGGACGCTGGGCGACGTCCATTACCAGCAGCGGCAGCTTGATCGTGCCGAGAACCACTTCGAAAAGGCGCTGGCGATCGATCCGGGGCACGAGCCGTCGCTGCGTTCGCAGTTGGCCATCTCGGAAGCCGCCTCGAAGTGGGAAAAAGCTGCCGAGCTCAGTCAGCGGTTGGTTCAGGTGCTCGACGGCGAGGCCCGCTTCGAGGTCGCGCTGGCGCTGGGCAAGCTCGCGCGCGACAAGCTTTCCGACGCCTACATGGCGATCGACGCCTACCTTGCGGCGTTGAAGATCAAGACCGATGCGCTTGAGGTGCTGGACGCGCTGTACGTGCTTTACCGCGAGACCAAACAGGGCGCGAAAGCCTCTGAGATGCTCGAGAAGATGTTGGCCGAGCCGAACCTGCGCAACGAGCCGAACAAGGCAAAGCGCGTGTTTTTCGCATTGGGAGAAATCAGCCGCGATGAGCTGATGGATCTCGAGAAGGCGGAAAGCGCTTTCAACAAAGCGCTCGACGTCGACTTCCGTTTCATCGAGGCATTCAGCGCGCTCGAGGCGATGCTTGGCAAGGCCAAGCAGTGGAAGAAGCTCGACAGCAACTACAAGCGAATGATCCAGCGGTTGCCGAAAACCGAGGACACCCACACTGCGCGAATGACGCTCTGGAAGGCGCTTGGCGATCTGTATTTGAAGGTGCTCAAGGCGCCCGAAGCGGCGGTCGAGGTGTACAAAGTGGTGGCCCACGGCCTGCCGGAAGACACCGAGATCCAAGAAGCGTTCGCCGAGCTCGCGTCGCATCAGCCAGGCTACGAAGAAGCAGCGGTCGAGGCATGGCGGCGGGCGCTGCCGTTGACGTCGAACCCGGGCAAAGTCGCCTCAGCGCTGGCCGAGCTCGCTGCGCGCCGAAAGGATTATGATTCGGCGTGGCTCGCGGCGCAGGTCGTCACTGGGCTGATTGGTGAAGCAGGCGCAAGCGAACGAGAGATTCTCGCCAAGCTCGGGCCGTACGCGAAGAAGAAGGAAGTCGCAACGCGCACGCTCACCGACCGGCTCTGGCAGTCGCACCTGTTTCATCCGAAGGTGCGCGGGCCGATGAGCGAGTTGATGGCGATCCTCTACGAGCAGGCGGGACACCTGTTCAAAGAGGACTTCACCCGCTACCAAATCAACCCCAAACGCCACCTGGTCGACGTGAACGCCGCTCAGGAGTACCAGATTCACCACTACAAGTACGTCGCCCGGCTGCTCGGAATGGAAACCATCGCGCTGTACTCGCCATTCTTGATGACGACGCGCGAGCGGATGGTGAAAAAGACGGCTGAGCCAGCGCCAGAGCCCAACGTAGGAATCGAGATCTGTCATACCCACCCTGCGTGCCTGAAAGTGGGTGGCAAGTTCTTCAGCGAAACCGGACAGAAAGAGGTCTATTATATGCTTGGTCGCGCGATGGCGCTGTTGCGGCCAGAGCTGGCGCTGTCACAGCGACTGTCGGGCGAACGTCTCGAGGCGGTCTTCCAGGCGGCGCTCAGCCTCTCGGTCGATCGGTTCCGCTTCACCGCTGATCCTCGGGTGCTCGACACCGAGCGTCGTGCGCTCGAGAAGGCGTTGACCGAGCAGGCGCGCACCGCGCTGGCGCGGATCACCAAAGAGTACGTGAAGCACGCGACCACCAACGATCTTCGCAATTACCTCGAGGGTGCTGAGCTGACCGCTGTGCGCGCAGGGTTGTTCGTCGCGGGTGAGATCGAGCCGGTGAAGAAAATGGTAATGGGAGAGACGGGCACGATGTATCGAGTACAAACGCGATCGAAGATTCGCGATCTGATGGTGTTCGCGTTATCGGAGGATCTTCATGCTTTGCGCGTTGCGGCAGGTACCAACGTTGAGGTTCAGCTGCGCAGGTAGGTGCTAAACCTTCACTTTGACGAAATACCGCGGGGAACTTGATCGACCGAAGCGGCGTCCGTTCACTTGACCCCCTCGTGGTGCACCCTTAGGCTTTTTGTTGCATTCGCCTCGTTCCGTCGTACTGGCCCCAAATACCATGCGCTTTGTTTGTGAGAGCTGCCGCGCGCAGTACATGATCAATGATGAGAAGGTTGGCCTCAAAGGGGTCAAGGTGCGTTGCCGCAAGTGCGGCTACGTCATTCTCGTCAAGCGCGGCGGTGAGCCATCAGCCAAAGCGCCGGTGATTTCAGCGGCGGCGGATCCCGACGATGCGCAGGCGACTCAGATACTGCAGACGCCCTTGGTGGCGGCGCCACAGCCTTCTGCGAAGCCCAAAAGCAACGCCCAGCGTGGGGACCCCAAAGATTCGCTGTTGGGCGATGCAGGAGACGATGAGATCGGCGCCGTTTTCGATCAGGTGCTCAACTCAGGAGCTCACTCGATCTCGAAAGGGTCAGCCGACGATCGGCGCACCGAAGTTCACGCGGCAGTAACGGGTTCTGAGCTGGGCGACGACGACAACGACGATCGAATGAGCACGCGGGTGTTGGACGCTGATGTGGTTCGCAAGCTCGTCGCAGAGTCAGGTAAAATGTCGGCCGACAAGGGCCCGCAGCGGGACCCAAAGCCTGAAAAGAACGGCCGCACCGTCGAAGGGGAAGTTCCGCAGAACGATTGGTTCGTCGCGATCGACGAAAAGCAGACGGGCCCGCTCGCGCTCGAGAAGGTCAAAGAGCATTGGGACCGTGGCGAGATTGGACCAGACTCGTTGTGCTGGCGCGCTGGCTTCACCGACTGGGTTCCGCTTTCCGATGTGGCGCAGCTGGCGTCGGTACTGGCTCCGCGGCCGGCGAGCAAGCCGATCATGATGAATGTCCCGAATGGGCCGTCGGTGGTCAGTGTTCCCGTCGAATCGGCGTTCTCGGCCGGCGGGGTGATGAAGAGCGTTCGCAGTGAGGTGCAGGTTCCAATGAGTGGAACCGCGAGGCCCGAAGAGACCGGCTCATGGCGTCCGACGTCGTTGGGTTCGTTGGTGCAGGACGAGATGGCGGCACTGTCGCGCCCCGCGCCACGAGTCTCTGACAATTCCGGATCTTCGGAAGTGTCGATGAAGGGCCTGCTCGATATTCCGCCCCCTGATCACAAGCCGCCCGCGAACGGGCGTACAAATGGTCGTGGGGGTGCGTCGGCCGAGCACTTGCCGCACGCACCGGCGTCACGCTCCAGCGGCCCTCATGCGTCTGGGGCTCCCGCTAATCCCTATGTGGCGACGCCAGGAGCAAGCTATTCGTCGCCGGGAATCACCCAATACCGGCCCGAAAAGGATCGCAGCAACATCATGGTTTGGGTCGCGCTTACGGTTGGCGGGATGTTGGTGCTCACCCTGCTTGGATTAGTGATTTGGCTGGCGAACAAACAGCAAGCGCCGGTCGTTCAGGCGCAGCCGGTGCCGCAGGTCATAGCTCAGGCCCCGACACAGGCACCGACGCCTGCTGTTGCGGTTCAACCTGCGCCCGTGCCAACGGCCCAGCCTGTGCCTGTTCCTGACGCGCTGGGCCAACAACCGGTGGCGGCCGCAGTTCCGTCCACAGCGGCGACCCCCACTGGGCCTTTGCCACCCAACGCCAAACCGCCGCCGCAGCAGCCCCCGCCAAGAACCGGCACGCGCACTCTGGGCAGCACCAATTCGGGCAGCACCAATTCGGGCAGTACCAATTCGGGCAGTACAGCGAAGGTGGCTGCGGCCCCCGCGGAAAAGGCGGAAAAGGCGGAAAAGCCAGCACCTGCTCCTGACAAGAAAAGCGCCAAGAGCGACGATGACGAGTTCGAGAGGGAGTTCGGTGGGGGTGGAACGAAGGAAACACCGAAGACTGCAGTGACGGAAAGAAAGAAGGCAACCCCCTACGTACCACCTGCGCCCGGCGCTGCGAGCAATGACGTCAAAGAGGCGCTCGGCCAGGCAGACGTGATCGAGGTTGTCAGCGGGTTCAAGCCCGCCCTTACCAGATGCGTCGAAGAGCAGCGCAAGAAGGAACCCGGCATCACCGGGAAGCTGGTGATGAAGTGGAGCATTCAGACCAGTGGAAAGACCTCGAACGTCTCTGTTCAGTCGGAAGAGTTCAAGGCGACGTACATGGCCGGTTGTGTTGGCGCGCTTATCAAGACCTGGACCTTTCCGAAGCACAAAGTCGCTGGCGATCCGATCGTCTTTCCATTCAAGTTCTGAACCGGCAAGTTTGGTTTTCAGGTGCGAGCACCGGCTCGAAAGGGCTCTGGCCTTTGTGTTGAAACGCCCTCGGTTGTGATTGAGGTGTAAAACCCTGATCGACGTGACGACGCTCAAGCATCAGCCGGTGCTGCCCGACCTCCCTGTGCGCACCGTTCAGGAAATGGGGCTGAAGGAGCTCGAACGGATTCGCCTTATTCTGCGTGGCGGCTCGGTAATCGAATGGCGACGCCTTCACTTCAAGACCTGGGAAGAGGTCGATCGCTTCCTGCGCCTCTGTCAGATAGACGCCACCCGGCCCTACGACGTCGAGTGGGTCCGTACGGTATTGAGCGATGCGGTTGAGTATCTGCGGAAGATCTTCGACTACCGCGTGGCGGCGCCCGTGGCGGACCCCGACGAAATTCATGATTTGTTCCTCTACGCCTCGGGTGCGAAGGAGCCAAAGAAGTACCGCAAGATCGCCTGCATTGTGCTGAAGGTGATTCACGTGATTCAGCACATCGAGGGGCGCGATCTGCTCTTCAAGCTGGCGGTATCAGAGGCCGAGCTCGCGCAGTTGGTGACCGAGAAGGTGATGGCGGTTGCGGATGAGATGAAAGCGAAGGGGATGCCGATCGTCGAGTTTTCCGACTCAATCAAGACACGCGAGTCGATCATCACCAAGCTGATTGCCAAACGCGAGTCGGTGGCGGCGCAGATCTACGATCGAACGCGGTTCCGGATCATCGTCAAGGATCGCAAAGACGTGTTGCCGACGCTGTACTTCCTCACCCAGCGTCTGGTGCCCTTCAACTTCGTCGTGCCGACCCAAACCGAGAACTCGCTGTTCAACTTCAAGCACCTGCTCGCCGAATATCCGCACTTCGGGCGCTACGCGAAAGACCTTCACCTCGATCTCGACTACGAGGATCGCGAGGAACGCCGCCGGCCGAACAACAAATTCTCAGGCAGCAGCTACCGAATCTTGAACTTTGTCGCTGACGTCCCGATTCGCCTCGACGCGTACCTGCCTTCGCCCGACAAAGACAACCGTTCACGCAAAGGGCGAATCGCGCTTGCGATGTGCGAGTTCCAGATTGCCGATGACGAGCAGGCTTCATCGAACGAATTGGGTGAGAACTCGCACGAGCGGTACAAGCAGCGACAGCGCGAAGTGGTTCTCAAGCGCCTCTCGCGCGGATTGGTGGTGCCGAGCAGCGCGAAGCGGAAGAAAGGGACGACCGAAGAATGAAGGCAAGCTACCGCTTGCGATTCTTCTTCTTGTTCGCCTTTTCGCGTTTGCGTCGTTCCTTGATCGCATCGCGTTCGGCATCGCTGATGCCTTTCGCGGGTGGCGCCGCCGAGTAACCTTGTAGGCGCGCCTTGGCCATCGCGCCCTGGCCCATCGGAGCGGTGTACCCCGGTGCCAGCTGTGGCATCTGCATCGGCATTCCGCCCTGGCCACCCATGCCGAGCGCCTGCTCCATCATCTTGGCGTCCTTGCCGAACATGGTGCCCAAGTCCATTCCCTTGAGCTGGGACAGTTGCCCCAACTGTTTGAACCCGGGGATCCGACCGAGCAGCCCTGGGTTCTGGCCGATTGAGCCCATCACCTGCTGCATCATGCTGAACTTCTGCATCAGGTCGCTGACGTCTTTCGGTTTCTTGCCCGAGCCCTTGGCGATTCGCTTCGAGCGCGACTCGTCGATCAACTTGGGCTGCAGCCGTTCGGCTTCGGTCATCGAGTCGAACATCGCCTCAATCTTTGAAAGCTCGTTCTCGTCGGGGTTCATCGCTTCGGTCATTTCGCCGAAGATTGGAAATTTCTCGAGCAAGTCCTTCAGCGGCCCCATCTTGCGGACCATTCGGATTTGCTCGACGAAGTCACGCATCGAAAAGTTGCCCGAAAGGAGCTTCTTCGCGTCGTCCTCGGCCTTCTTTTCGTCGACGACGCCTTCGAAGTCTTTCATCAGCCCGACGATGTCGCCAAAACCTAAGATGCGACTGGCGAGCCCTTCAGGTCGGAACTCTTCGAGCTTGTCGAGGCCTTCGCCCATGCCGAGAAATTTGATCGGCCGACCGGTGACTTCTTTGATCGAAAGCGCCGCGCCGCCACGCGCGTCACCGTCGAGCTTGGTGAGAATGAAGCCGTCGATGCC
Organism: Archangiaceae bacterium; assembly: GCA_031406375.1. Classification (GTDB taxonomy): domain Bacteria; phylum Myxococcota; class Myxococcia; order Myxococcales; family Myxococcaceae; genus JAGSPQ01. The sequence goes on from JANOHG010000319.1 coordinate 10,041, forward strand.
GATGCGCCGGTTGAATTCGGCCGCAGTCTTCACTGCGTCCTGGCCGATCATCGCGTCCGCGACGAGAAGGATGTTGTCGGGGCTGACGAGCGCCTTGATCGCTTCGAGCTCGAGCATCAACGGCTCGTCGATTGCGAGGCGACCGGCGGTGTCGATGATGACGACGTCACGCTTGGTGGCGGCGGCAACTTCCCAGGCTTTCTGCGCCATCTGCGGTGGCAAGAGGCCCGCTTCGTAAAAGACGGGGACGCCCAGCCGTTCGCCCAGCACCTTGAGTTGATCGACGGCTGCGGGCCGGTAGATGTCGGCGGCGCACAGCAACGGCAGCCTTCCTTCCTTGAGCAGCTTGGCGGCGATTTTTCCGGTGGTGGTGGTTTTGCCCGAGCCCTGAAGGCCGATCATCATGATGCCCGACACCTGGCCCTTCGGCTTGAGCTTCAGCGAAGTGTCGACGGGCCCCATCAGCGCCTCAAGCTCGTCGTGGCAGACCTTGATGAAGTGATCGCCGGGGCTAATCTTGTGCTTGCGCCCCTGCTTGTCGGTGAGAATGGTCTGCACGACCTCGCCAATTGCTTTGGCACGGACGTTGGCGACGAACTTCTTCACCACCTCGAAAGCAACGTCTGCCTCGAGCAGCGAAACGCGAATGTCGCGCAATGACTCATCGACGAGTTCTGGGGTGATTTCGGCTTTGCCGGCGAGGCGGTTTTTCGCGGCGCGGAAGCCTTTGGAGACGGTCTCGAGCATGAGGGGCCGTCTTACAAGAACGTGCGCCGATTGCACGCGCAGTCCTCCACCAGCCGCTGGCTTTCGGGTGTGTTGGGGCCGCGTGCTCCGCTTAAGCACCGCTGGCTTGCCCGAGCGTCACTGAAGCGACGTCAGAAGGCTTGCGTTCGCGGTGACGTTGTTCTGCTAGATCAGCGGCGGCGCGCACGAGTGGCGAAACTGGTAGACGCAGCGGACTTAAAATCCGCAGGTCCCTTAAAAGGCCATCCCGGTTCGAGTCCGGGCTCGTGCAAAGAGTGGTGAGCTCGCCTCGGGCATGGGGTTGCCTGGTTGAGGAAGCGCCCGCTGCGCATCGAGACGCCGGCGAGGTGCTTGAAGAAGAAAGTAACCTCGTTTAATCGGCTTGAACCCACCGCTGCGCTCAAGGGGTAACGGCGGTGTCTATTACGTCGAAGCCATGCGGCAGAGTTCGCGCAGCTTCGCGAGCGACTTGGGGCTCATTCCGAGGAACTGAATTCCCATTCCGACGGGGCAGGCGAAGGCTTTTCGGTCGGCAAAGGTGTTGGCCCACGCCACCACGCCGGCGCCAAGCATTTCTTCCTTCGACTTGGTGAGATGAATCTTGAACTCGATGGTGGTGCCCGGGCGTGCCGGAACCAGCGTCTTGAGGAAGATGCCAATCGGAGTCAGGTCGAATGAGAAGCTCGTCGACCACAACTCGCCGGTGGGTGAGGTGTCGCGAAACTCGACCAAGCTGAAGAACGGAACGCGCACGTGCGCCTGCAGGCCAGTGGTTGACCGCTTCAGGAAGCTGTTCAACGCCGAAACGGCGAGCTCAGGCGACCCAAGGGTCGCGTTGAGCCACTTCACGTTCGGATGTTCTGGCTTCGGCTGTATCGGTGCGCCAGCCGAAATCAAAACGGTAGGCGTGGTGGCGAGCTCGAGATGGCGGGCGACGAGCCGGCTGTGCACCAAGGCCACGTCGCCGCCTGAGGTGCGTGAACCGATCGCGACGCAGTCGAACTTTGCCGTCGGGCTGAGGCTCGCTAACCCTTGGTCATCGGCTTGCGCGTAAACCAGCTGGAATCCTTCGTGCTCGAACAACGGCCCGTAC
>JANOHG010000339.1:0-2646 GCA_031406375.1 Archangiaceae bacterium
GTCCGTCATCAGGTTGAAGCCGTTGTCGACGACGCCGTTGCAGTCATTGTCTTTTTGATCGCACCGCTCGGCAGTCGGGGTGCCGGGCATGCACACCTGAGGCAAACCATTGGCACACGCCGCGGTCGATCGTTCGCACTCGCCCACGCCGCACTTGAGGTCCCCCAGTTCGTCATCAATCATCGAGTCGCAGTCATCGTCGACGCCGTTGCAGCTCTCGGCCGTTGGCGTCTTTGCGCTGCACTGCCCGTAGCCTGTCGGAGGCTCACAGACCTTCACGCCAATACAGCGCCCCGCGGCGTTGCTCGCTTCACACGGCATTGACTGGCCCGCCGTGGTCGCGATGCAGGCGCAGGTGCCGGTGGTGGGTTGGCACTGGTGCGGCGCCGTTTCCCCGGTGAGGCTGATTGCGTCCGCGCAGCGAAAGCTCGACGGGCACGAATTGGGGTCAAAGCCGCAGTCGCGTCCACAGAACTTCGCGCCTCCCAGCACGATGCAGAGGTCTCCGGGGTAGGGGCAATCGGCATTCGACGTGCACGCCTTGCACAGCCCCGCGAGCTCGGGAACGCAGCCCAGTCGCTGGGGAGCAACCGGAGTACAAACCTCGAGCGCCCTGCATCCGGTGGTGCACTGGCGAAGACACCGCCTCGGCTCACCCTTCACGCTCTCGCACAACCCGGTGTCACACTGAATGTCGGCATCGCAAAGGTTCCCCTCGGCGAGCACTGGATCTTTCGGAGGAGGCCGGTTGCAGGTACACGACGTGACAAGCACTGCGAACGCAGCAAGCAGCCCGAAGAGCGTCTGAGACCGCATCTGTGGAATCCCCTTTTTTGCCGACGTCACCTACTCGACAACAGGCCGTCTACTTCAAGTGAGTACTGGTTGTAGAGGGGGCCTGCGTCAAATGAGCCTCTGAAACTGCTCGAGGCCCATCTTCCAAACGGGAACACCGCAATAACGCGGACCTTCGGGGCAGAAGGGGGTGATGCCGGCCTGCTTGCGCAGCGTGCATGGCGCGTGAATGTATTTCCCCAGCTCGGGGTGCACCGCCGTCACCTGCTGAGTTTCCTCAATCGACGCGCGCCAAATCTCTTCCTGCGCCGTGTAACAGAGCCGATGGACCCATTTGTGATGCAAGTGCAGCAAGTCTCCCGACTCGAGAAAGCGCACCGGGAAAGCATTCGGCAGCAGGTAAAGCGCCATCTCTTCACTGACACCGCCATCGAGCAACCGTTCAATCGTCGCCCATAACCGCTGCATCGTCTGCTCGAACAGCGCGAGCGCCTCGGGCACCGACGCAATCAGCTCGGGAAGTATGGTGTCGACCTGCCCCGGAATGAATTGCGCGTGGAGCACCGGGCGCGACGCCGGCGTCATTCGGTGTCGTTGATCCTGACTGTCGGCGGTGTGGCTGAGCTTCTTCTGGAAAGTGTAGTGCGCGTGCGACAGCGCTCGGCTCATTTTGCTCATCGTGGTCAGCACCAGCGCCTCTCCAAAGTACGGATTCTCTTGGGGGCTGAGCACTCGGCGCAGCGCTGCTTGGTCTGACAGCTCGGCTTTTGTCGCGCCGATGACATCACGTACGCCCTGAGCGACCGAAGCCTCGGCGTTCAATTTGTAGTCGACCAACTTCGAGCTCAACTTCCCCAGCCCGTGGTCGAACTCGCGCAGATACGCGCTCGCGCCGCTTCCGGCCTTCAACCTTCCCAGCTGCTGCAGGGCGCCGTACTCGAGCGTCGACTCGAGTGGCAACGGGTCTTCGATGGTACGGAAGAAGAGCGGGTCGAGCTTCTTCACCTCGTCAATCATCCCCTCGACCATCAACCGCGTCTCGGTGGGAACGTCGAGCTGCTGACAAAGCCGGTGGTACCGGTGAAGAGTGAGCCCCGAGACGGTGTGGTACAGGTGAGCGAAGGTGCCAATCGGCAGCACGTAGCGCGCGACTTCCTGCGCCTTCTTCTTCAAGCCAAGTACCCAGCGATCCGGAGCGCGCCTGCGGGCTGGGAAAATCCGGAAAAATTCGTCTGACACTTTGGGCGTCAGCACCACGATGAGTCGTTGGTACGCGCTCATCGCTTCTTCCACCGCCGCCCTGTAGAGCGCCGCGTGATTCTCAGCCATCGCAGGCATCACGACGTTCCCTGGCTTCACCTCGACGTAGCGCTGGCTGACCTGCTCGGAATTGTAGAAAGGGTGGCTGTGAAGAAAAGACCAGATTGCCTGTCGGCTGACGTGCTCGATGGTGAACTGAAACGTGGCGTGCTGAAGCGTCGTGTGGTGACCCGCTGCGTAGGTCTCTTCAGCGATTCTGTCGCGCAGTGCGATCGCCTTGTCGTCTTTGCGAACGTCTTGCGCGGTAATGATTCGCGAGTTGTAACAAGTGCGCGCCGTGGCGATCGCATTGTCGAACGCGTCTGAGCCGAACCCTTTGACGAGCGTGACCTTAGGCAGCGGCGAGGTGAATGGCGGGGAGTTCAATTCGCGTCGATTGTGTCGAGTGCGATCCGACCGGGCAAGGCTTGATCGAATTTAGGTCAGCGGCGCCATTCGACGCCGATCATCCCCACCGAACCCGTGGTCGCCGCAGCAGGTGCGGGCGAATCGACCGCCAGGTGGGGAATGGAAGTCTGAACTTTGAGCCAG
>JANOHG010000365.1:0-2783 GCA_031406375.1 Archangiaceae bacterium
CGACCGTCTGGCAGGAATTCGCGCAGCTGGCTCCAACAGTTCCCTACGTCGTCGCCCGACTGGGCAAGTCGCTGGCTCGGCTCGCAAAGCATGATGAAGCGATTTCTCAGACTCAAAAGGCGCTCGCGTTCGAGCCGCGCAGCCGTGAGATGCAGTTGCAGCTGGCCAGCCGGTACATCGACGCAGGCAAGGTTGATGACGCTTTGCCGATTCTGACTGCATTGTCTGACGAGCCAAACGCCCGGGGCGAAGTGCTGCTGCGCTTGGGGTGGGCGTACTTTCTCAAGGGCTCGATGGACCTTGCCGCTCCGCTGTTCGAGAAGGCGATCGCCCGCTCGAAGTCGCCCCGCGAATGGCGCACCCGCGGTCGCGCGCACTACGACCTCGCGCTGGTCCACGTGAAGAAGAGCCCCGAAAGAGCCGAAGCGTCGCTGAAAGCGTCGCAGCTCACCGGCTTCAAAGTGAAGGACATCGACGTCTCGCTGCAAAAGATTGCCCAGAAGCTCGAAATGGCCGAGCTGACTCAGGCTCAGAAAAAGGGACCAAAGAAGAAGGCTTCGCTCACGCCGCCTCGCGAGGTGAGCCTGTTTCCGATCGACAAGTTCGGCGAGGTCGATTCAACCGCTGCCAAGCCCACGCCACCCGAAGGTTTCATGGTGGTTCACTTTTGAGACCAGCCTCGCAACCGGCTCACCGTGTCAGGCGCGTTACTTACCGGCATCAACTGCGTCGGCAGCGAAGACGTACCGCGTGCCGACCGAAGGATGCACGTAGGCCCCCGGCATTTTCGATTGCAGGAGGCGCGCGGCACGGTCGCCGGTGCAGTGCATCGGCGCTACCCATGTAGGAGACATCGCAGTGAGCGCCGACACGGTAGCCACCACGACCCCGTCGCTCGCGGAGGTCAGGTGCATCCCTCCGACGATTGCGAGCACGCGCGGCTCTCTCATCACGTTTCGGAAATGCTCGACGGTGTTGACGACGCCGCTATGGGCGCACGAGGTGAGCACGACGAGGCCCTTGCCGCGCACTTTGAAGGCGACAGCCAGCTCGTGGCTCATCGTGTCCTGTACCCAACTCCCTTTTTTCTTCACTCGGAGGAAGGGAGGAACCTTTTCGAACGGAGTCCGTTGCGGAATTTTTCCCGAGAGCACCGCCGAGTCAGCGATCACCGTGGCAGCGCTGACTTCGACGACGCGACCCTTGGGCGTATCGAGCGGTTCTCTGGCGAGTGTTCCCATGTCCCAAGTGGACTTCGGTGACTGAAACTGACGCGGTAGAAACGCCTCGGCGTCGCCGACATAGATCTTCGCCCGGCTCCGCGAAGCGGTCCACGCGAGCCCGGCATAGTGGTCCTCGTGTGCGTGGCTGAGGACCAACGCTTCGGCGTCGGCAACATCGAGCCCGAGGCGACTGAGGTTGTTCTCGTACACGCTCGACGACAACCCGAAGTCGAACAACACGGTGTGCACAGTGCCCTTCACCGTTGCGCGCACCAGATAGGCCAAGCCCATCTCGGCCTGAAGACGAATCGAGTCGAAGCCGGTCACATGGGCGAGGCTGTGCCGCACTGCGCAAGAGGCGTCGGGTTGAAAACAATCGTAGTAGTTGTCCACTACCGCGATGATCTCAAGGGCGTCGACCTCGATCGCATCCACGGTGGCGGGCGCAGTCGAGGAAACCAGAGCGGCCAGTAGCGAAAGCATCGCTGCCATCTAGCAGATCACTTGCCGGGATCGGTTCTGGTGTCCACGTCCCCGCAACGAAGAAGCCCCGGCGAGGTTGACGTGCCAGCGGGCGCCGAGGCCATTCGATATTCGTGCGATTCAGGAGGTCGTGAGCAGTTGGCCGCGAGCGAAAGGGCAAGCGGCGCTCCGTAGCGGCACCCTGATCAGTGCGGTGTCGGCAAGGCGCCGCGGATGCGGCGAACACCGAGAAACATTTGGGTCGTCTCGAGTTGGCCTCCTTCATCCGCCTTCAGTTCGATGAAGCCGTAGCGAGCGTAGAAATTCTTGGCCGTCACCTTGGCGTCTACCAACACGCCGGTGCACCCGAGGGCCCGCATTGCCAGCTCGACCGCGAGCAAGTTGACGTGCCGAAGGAGGGCGGCTCCGACCCCTCGCCCCTGGGCACCTTTCGACACAGCCAACCTCGACAGCCTCAGCACAGGAACCGGATATGCCGGCAGGCGCTTGCGCTCAATCTCGGGAAGCCGCGAAACCTCGACCTGGGCCGCGCTGACCGTGGCGAACCCGACAATCCGCCCAACATCGACAGCGACATGGGTCACGCCGATCTGAAGCCGAAATTGGTTCTGCCCTGCAAAGCGTTGGAAGAATCTGTCGAGCTCGATGTTGCCCGACCGAAAGGCGGTGCGATCGTCGCTGGGGACGAGGACCCTAATCTCCATTTCGCATCAGCTTCTTCAGTGCAGCGTTGGGCTTGGTGCCGCGCAGCTCACGAACGAATTTCTTACCAGAGGCGGCGGCGAGCACGAGCTTGCTGGGAACGACCACGTCGAGGGGCATCCCTTCGTGTGCAATGAGGTAGCTGCGCAGTGCCTCTTCGACCAGGTGGCCTTTCTTGATTCCGGTTCGCTTCGAATACCGGTCGAGCATCTCTCGCGTCTGGCGGGTAATCGGCATCGACAGCTGATCGAAGGTACTCATCTTTATTAATATAGATTTCTATCTATTTACAGGCAAGGCGACCCGAAAAGATGAACAAGCAGGGTTTGAGGAGCTTTAGTGAGAACGGGTACAGCTCCTTGAATGCGACTGGCA
>JANOHG010000380.1:0-2314 GCA_031406375.1 Archangiaceae bacterium
CAGCACAAGGTCGAAGTCGCGGCTGTTGAGGAGCTTGGTGATGTTCCCACGGACCGCGATGTCGGGCAGGTAGGTAAACCCCTCGTTGATTGCCCACTTCAGCTCGAGCGTGCCGGCACCCATTCGGCTCTTCTCGAGCCACGCGCCGCGCGCGCCAAGCTCGAACGAAAACGGCAGCCCTTTGCGCACGTGAACCGACGGAATCAGCAATGGCCCCCGGAAGTCGCGATTCTCGGTAGGCAACTTGACGGTCTGGCTGCCGAAGTCGACCACCGAAACCTCGAGTGAGAACGCGAAGCCCGAATGTCCGAGGGTCTCGGGAGGCGCGAGGTTGACCGAAGTCAGCGCCGCTCCCAGCTGTCGGACGAAAACGCGAAAGTTCGCGTCTGCCAGCGGTTGGTAGTTGAACCCTCCCAGCAACGGGTTGCCCAGGTCGGCAATGCGGAAGTCGTAGTCGTCGGCGAGGGCCACCGGCGCGATCAGCAGACACCCAATCGTCGCCAGGTTTCGAAGTCGGCCCATTCAGAAGACGCTATCTGTGCGCGCCACCGCGATCAATTAAACTACGGCTTGGCCTTGCTGGGCGCCACCGGAGAGACTTTCTGGGCGACGGCCGCGGGCCGGCGTCGAATCACCACCGTCTTTCGACTCGCGAAGTCCTGGCTCTCGCGCGCGACCACCGTCACCAGGTTATTGCCCTCGCGGAGCGCGAAGTCGGTGGTGAACTTGAGCTTGGCGTCGTCACCCGCATCGCGGCTTCGGAAGAAGACCTTCTGGTCGTTCACCAGCACGTAGACGTCGAGCAACGCGGGATCCGCGATCACTCCTGAGAGCGTGAAGCGGTCGGTGTCAGCCACGACTCCTCCTTGCGAAGGATCAACGGACAGCGAGATGTCAGGAGGGCTGCGCAGTGAGACGAAGGTCGCGTCCTTCAGGGCAGCCGCTTTGGTGCCCTTCGCATCGCGCACTTCGGCCAGACGAACGAAGGCGAAGCGATCTTTTTCCCACTCGACTCGGGTGACGGCGCTGCCGCGCGCCAACTCGTTCAGTACTGCGCCTTTCGGCAGCCTCGCGAGCACCCGCGCGTTCGCGTCGGCGCTGGCCAGCAATTCGGCCTTCTCGTTGAGCTTCACTGCGCCTTTGCGCGCCTCGAACGCCACCAGAGGCGAGCCTTCAGGCTCGACCGGAATCGACAGCTTGTCGGCGGTGAACTCTTCCAGAGGCTCGTCGATGATCGCCATTCGCAGCCATCGAAGGCCCTGCTGCCACGACGGTTCCCATGCGGATAGCCAGGAGCGAATTGGCGCAGCGGTCGGAGCGCGGGTCGCTGAGTCCGCAGCGGTCGTCCGCCGGTCTGGCTCGCCCGCCGGCGAACGTACGTGCTGCGGCGATACGGTTTCGGTCGACGGATCACCCGCGGCCGATTTGTCGGTGGAATCGGGGGGTTCGCCGCTCGCCGATGGACTTTCCGTTCGATGATCTTCGCGAGCCGCATCGCGGGGAACATCAGGCTGCTCACGATTCGCCATTGATCCACCTTCCGCCGGCTGGCCATTCACACGGCGCTCCGTCTCCGACGCAGAATCGTCGGCGGAGGAAGCTGACGAGTCGCGTTCATCCGGCCCACCGCGACTGTCCCTTCCACTCGCTGCCTGCTGCCGCGATTGCGCTGCGAGTGGTGAATCGGAAGAATCGCGCGCCGAGGATTCTTGTTCGGAAGAGTCGCTAACGACTTCGGTCTCGGCTTGTTGTGACATATTAGTGTCATTGTATGGATCGGCGGCTGGCAAGTCGCTTTCGACGGCATCGACTTGCATGACGGCGTGGCGATCTGCCTGGCGCGTACGACTTGACAATTCGAACAGTCCCCATGGGTGCGGACTTGGTCGCGGCAACAGGTAACTCACCAGCAAGATGGCTCCGATGGTCGCCACCGCAAAGAGTGACCAGTTCTTAGCCATGTCGGACGGCATCTCGATGTTGCGTTGACGCAAGTATCGACGGATACTCAGGAAGCTCGTCGTGCCCATGAGTGACAAGAAGCTACCGCAATACACCACCATGCACCGAAGTGCGGAGTGTGTGGCGGCTGCGTTGTCCGCACCGATCGCGCATTGGCCCACCGCGAAGAGGGGCAGACTCAGGATAGCGAAGTACAACAACCGCAGCCCCGGCGGATGCGGGCGGCGACGATGTGCCTGCCAACGCTGCCACCGCGATTTCCAAGTGGCCGCTGTGGATGGCTGGGGGGCGGAGAGCGGCGACGCGATGGGGACGCTCTCTGGCGATGCTGCGTTCCTGTTAGATAGCTGGC
>JANOHG010000824.1:0-2719 GCA_031406375.1 Archangiaceae bacterium
CTGGCGCCAGGCAAGCAGGATGTCCGCAAGTATGTGCGTGGGCTTGAAGAGGTGTTGATCGCTGCGCTGCAACACTACGGAATCGCCGCGACGCGAATGCCGCAATGGCCGGGGGTTTGGCTCGCGGAATCGCGACTCGGAGGAGCCCGGAAGATTGGCGCGCTCGGAGTCCACCTCTCTCGCTGGTACACGCGGCATGGGTTCGCGCTCAACGTCAGCCCCGACTTGAACCACTTCGGGCTGATCGTACCGTGCGGCATCCGCGAGGCGGGCGTGACCTCGATGGAGGCTGAGCTCGGCCGCAAGGTGCCGATTTCCGAGGTCGAAGAGATCCTCATCAACACCTTTGGTCAGGTCTTCGACTCGCAAATGACGTGCGGCGAGCCGCTTCTTCGAACCGTCTGCGTCGTCGTTCACCGCGGCAATCAAGTGCTCGCGCTTCAGCGCACCGAAACGCGCGGCGGCTTCTGGCAGCCCGTCACCGGTCGCATCGAAGCCGGAGAATCTGCCGAGGCGGCGGCGCAGCGAGAGCTGTTCGAAGAGACGGGGCTGACTGCGCCGGTGCGGTCAGTCGACTATGTTCACGCGTTTGCTCAACGCGACACCCAGCCGCCACGGCTGATCGAAGAGTCTGGCTTCGCGGTTGACGCCCCTGCCGGGTTCATCCCCCGACCAGATCCGTTGGAGCACCAACGATTCGAGTGGCTCGCGCGAGAAGAAGCGATCGCTCGCTTCCCGTTCGAGGGCCTCAAGCAGGCCACGCGCCGCTAAGTACAGATCCCCGGAACTCGGGTGGTCGATTGGTTGACGACGCGCTGTTGTAGCTCAGGAGAAATGTCCGCCCCGCGGCCTACGCGGAGCCATGGACAAGATGAGCCAGGGAGATTGGAAACGGCTGGATGCGGTTCGGCGGATCAAGCAGGCGCCGCTGACGACGCCGCAGGGAGTTCAACGCGGCAAGCGGGAAAGCGGGAATGCATCGGCGGCCCGTCGATCACCCAAGTTCCGGGTCGCCGTACTATGCGTTCGCCTTGGAATGTTCCAAGTCGTGGGTGCGGCGGCGCACCAGTTCGACCAGGGTCCGCACGCCAACGCCGGTCGCGCCCTTGCCGTTGTACCCGCGCTCTTTGGGGCTCTGCGACGGGCCGGCGATGTCGAGGTGGACCCAGGGCGTCTCGCCGACGAACTCTTTGAGGAACATCGCGGCGTTGATGGCTCCGCCCCAGCGTTCGCCTGAGTTCTTCATGTCGGCGATCTCGCTGCGCAGAGCGTCTTTCTGTAGATCGCTGACCGGCATCCGCCACAGCTCTTCGCCGGCGGCACGTGACGCCTCGAGAAGGCTGCCGACCGCCTGATCATCGTCGCCGAACGCGCCGACGATGTAGTTGCCGAGCGCGATGACACAGGCGCCGGTGAGCGTGGCGAGGTCGACCATCAGCGCTGGCTTGCTTTCGTTGGCCCAGGTGAGGATGTCACCCAGCACCAGTCGACCTTCGGCGTCGGTGTTGGTGATCTCGACCGTCTTGCCGAGCCGAGAGACGAGAACATCGCCTGGTCGGTAGGCAGTTCCCGACGGCATGTTCTCGCAAGCACCCATGTACGCGTACACAGGGAAGGGCGGCTTGAGCCACGCGATCACCGACATCGCGCCGAGGACCGCGGCGGATCCCGCCATGTCGGTCTTCATGTCGACCATTCCGTCAGCTGTCTTAAGTGACAACCCGCCCGAGTCGAAGGTGATCGCTTTTCCAACCAGCGCGACCGCGGGTCGCTTGGCGGCTTGCGTGTTCTGGGGAACGTACGAGAGCTTAATTAACCGGGGCTCTTCCTTGCTGCCCTGGGTGACTCCGATGAACATCCCCATTTTCAGCTCTTCGAGTTTCTTGCGATCGCCGAGCTGAAGATTCAGGCCGGCTGCCTTCGCCATCTTCTTCGCTTCGTCGGCGAGCACGGTTGGCGTCATCGTGCCCGCTGGCTCGTTGACCAGATCGCGCGCCCAGTTGGTGGCGATGCTAACCCGCTGTGCGAGCTCGACGATCGGGCCGTGGGCTTTGGCCTGCGCCTTGTCGTTCTTCATTCCGTCGGGCAAGAGGAGGGTTACCTTTTCGACCCGCGCGGCCGCTTTTTCTTCTTTGTTGGTCGTCCGCCAGCGGTCGTACCGGTAGGCGCCGAGTTCGAATCCTTCGACGACCGCCTTCAATGCCGCTTCGACCTCTTGAACGATGGGAAGCGCGATCGCCACCGACGTCAGTCGCAGCCGGTTCGCGGCTTTGATTGCGCGGCCGCACGCCAGCCGCAGCACCTCAGGGGTGAAGCGGGCGCGGCTGCCAAGCCCGAGCAGCAGGATCCGGCTGCCAGCCACTTTGCCGTGGGTGTGAAGAATCAGCGACTGCTCTGATTTTCCTTTGAAGCCTTCCTGCGCAGCTGTTTCTAGAATCAAGCCGCTTAGCTTCTTGTCGCAAGAGACGAGCGGTGTGGGCTGCAGCTTCTTGTCGCTCAGCTCGTTGTCAAAGAGGGGGATGATCAGCAGATCGGCGCGCGACACAGAGGCATCGCCCGAAGCAAAGGTGAAATTCATGGGTGAGGGTCGTCCTTCAGGGCGATAGGAAAATGACCGCCCGGATCGTAGCCAAGCGCAGGCGAAGGGCCACAAGAATTCCCGCAAGACCATCCCTCAAAGCTCTTGAAGGGGAGACTGCAGCAGGGAAAGAAGAACGAG
>JANOHG010000452.1:0-2254 GCA_031406375.1 Archangiaceae bacterium
CCACAGCACTGCGTACTCACCGCTGAGAAAAAGCTTCCCAGCAGCCGACAGCGTGCGATGCATCGTCAGCGCTCCCGCTCCAGCGCGACCGCCATTTTGGCAGCGAAGCGCGCGTTGTTCTCAAGCAGCGCGAGGTTGGCGATCAAACTCTTGCCCTTCGTTCGCTTTGAAAGCTCAGTCAGCAAAAACGGAGTCACCGCCTTCCCGTGGATCCGCTTGCGCTGCGCCGCTGCGAGCGCCGCCGTCAGGTGCAACTCGACGTCCGCCAGATTCAGCGCTGTCTCATCGGGCGGCGGCAAAACGAACACCAGCCCTGCCTGACCCAACCCATCGAACCGAACTTTGCAAAGCCGCGCCGCCTGCGCAGCGCTTTCAACGTCATGCTCGAGCCGCAGCCCGGTGTGACGGGTATAGAAACCGGGCAGCTCGGTCGTGCCGACGCCAATCACGGGAACCCCAAGCGTCTCGAGCAGCTCGAGTGTTTTGGGCAGATCGAGCACCGACTTGGCACCGGCGCAGACCACCGCAACCCCGAATCGTGCGAGCGCGGGAAGATCTTGCGAGACATCCAGATGCTCAAGCACACCGCGATGCACGCCACCTAGACCTCCGGTCGCGAAGACTCGAATCCCCGCTGCGGCTGCCAGCTCGCACGTCGCACTCACCGTCGTCCCCCCACTGGCCTGGTCAACGACCGCCATCGCCAGGTCGCGCGAGCCGATCTTTCGCAGCCCAGCTCCTTTCGCCAACCGGCGCAGCTGCGCTTCGGTGAGCCCCACCCAAAGCTCGCCATCGAGCACGGCAATGGTCGCAGGCACGGCCCCTTCCTCGCGAATCGCCGCTTCACACCGCTGCGCGCTCTGCAGGTTGTGGGGGCTCGGCAGGCCTTGGGCAATCACCGACGACTCCAGCGCCACCAGCGCTCGCCCCGCCTTCCGCGCCCGTGCGACCTCGGTCGAAAAACGAAGCTTCACGAACGATCAGCTCCGCCGTTGAGTCCGCTGGTCATGGCATCCGACCCTTCTCGACGATCAATTGGTAGTCCTCGATCTTCTTGTCCAGCGTCGGCCGACTGATTCCCAAAAGCGCCGCAGCTTTGATCTTCTTCCCGCGGGATTCGCGCAGCGCCTCGCTGATCGCGTCGCGCTCGAGACGCGCGATCATCTGCGCCAACGTGCGGCCAGTTGGAGTCGCGCCCCCTTCTTGAACTTCAGGTGGCAGCTTCAACGCCGGAACCTCGGTGCCTGCGTACAACAGCGCCAGCCGTTCTGAGATGCCCTTGAGTTCCTCGATATTCCCAGGCCACGCATAATCGACCAGCAGCCGTCGCGCGTCAGGTGACAGCGACGGTAGGTCTTTCTTTCGACCGCGCGAGATCCTCGCGGCGAAGGCCTCATACAGCGCCGGCACGTCAGGCCGCCGCTCGCGCAGTGGCAACGACTCAATCTCTGCTCCCCCCAGAGCGCGGCCAAGCTCCGCCTCGACCTCGCCACGCTGGGCCAAGACGCTGATCGGGCCATGCGAAGTCGCCATCACCCGAAGATCGACCGGCTCTTCACCACCCTGCCGCGACGGCGCAACCTTGCGCAGCAGCAACCGGGCAACTCTCTCGGCGGTGTGGCGCCCAAGCGCCTCGATCTGCTGCATCACCAGCGTTCCACCATCGGCGCGGAGCAACGCCGACGACATCGGAGGCACCCCTGGGGTGCTGCCCCGTCCGAACAGATCTTCCTCGACATGCACCGGTGTTCGCCGGCAATCGACGACGATGAACGGGCCCAGCGCCCTCGGAGATCGGGAATGAATGTAGCGGGTGGTGTACAGCCGCCCGGTACCGTGCTCGCCATACACCACCACCGGATCAAGCACCGACGCTGCCCGTCGCGCCTGCTCGACCGTTTTTCGAAACTGTCGAGAGGCGCCGACCAGCTGAACAGGCACCGCGTCGACGTCTGAACGGGCCCGAACAGCCGCGAACGCCTCACCGGCAAGCCGGCCGAGCGCGGCGATGGTGCGCCCTTCTTCGTCGCCGAACGGCTCGGGGCGTTCGGCGTAAAGAATTCCAAAGGGAGCTCCACCCGACGCCATCAGCGGAGCGCAGAGCACACCCCCAATCCGCCCGACCTCGCGACGCTCAAGCGCGCCACGGACGAGGCTGCGCGACACTTCGACCGAATCGGCGCCGACCACCGCCGCTGTCAGCAGTCCTTCCATCCCGCCCAGCAGCGCGGCGGCCTTGTCTGCACCGACGCTT
>JANOHG010000532.1:0-8195 GCA_031406375.1 Archangiaceae bacterium
ACGCCGACGGCCGCTACCTGCGCTGGCCCGACCGCCACATGCTGCGCATCGAGAACGACAAGTACGACCATTACCTGCCCAGCAACTTCGGCGGCGGCAGCCTCACTTGCCTTGATGAGGAGTCGAAAGGTGAGGCGCTCGAGCTTCCTCCCCAGGGCCCTTATTAGAGCGCGGGGTTTGCGCAAAACCGTTTGGATGTCACTGCTGTCGACTACGGTGCGCGCCGTGGCCGAGTTGACATTTTTACATGCTGCCGACGTTCACCTGGGTAGCCCCTTCAAAGGACTTGCGGCCACCAGCGAGTTGCCACAGGTTTTCGCCGATTGCACCTTCGATGCGTTCACGCGGCTGGTGGATCTGGCGCTGGCCGAGAAAGTCGACGCGGTGTTGCTTGCGGGCGATCTCTACGATCACAAAGATCGATCGCTTCGCGCCCGACTGCACCTGAAAGAACAGCTGAAACGGCTTGACGCAGCCGCAATTCCGTCGTTCCTCGTCCACGGAAACCACGACCCGCTGGACGCTGACCCAGGGGGCCTGGCCTTCCCTGCCTCGGTGAAGGTGTTTGGCCCCAAATGGGAAGAGGTCGAGCTGCTCCGTTTTTGCGTTCAGGGGACAAGCTTTCCAACCGCCGAAGTCCGAGAGAACCTCAGCGCGCTCTTTTCCAGGCGCAGCGCCAAGCCCACCATCGGGCTGCTTCACTGCAATCTCGGCGGGCAGTCGGCGCACTCGAATCACGCGCCGTGCACGCTTGAGGATCTCGAGCGCGCAGGGCTCGACTATTGGGCGCTGGGCCACGTGCATACCCGCGCCGAATACAAGCTGGCAGGCAATGCGCTCGCGGCTTACCCGGGAAACCTTCAGGGTCGGCATGTCAATGAGTCGGGCGCGCGGGGAGCGTTGATTGTCACCCTTGATTCGAACCGCGAGGTTGCTCCGACCACCCGCTTCGTCGCGCTCGGGCCGGTGCGCTGGCATCGAATCGACCTGCCAATCAACCTCGTTGGATCGATGGACGCGTTGGTCGATTTGGCCTTAGCGGCGATTTTGCGCGCGGCGCAGGGGCTGCCGTCCGTCGTTCGCCTTCAACTCACCGGGCGAGGCGAGCTCCATGCGGCGCTTGATTCGGCCGAGAAGCTGCTTGAGCTCGAGCTGGCGATTCGCGCGCGGCTGCAAGGGCCGGTGTTGCTCGAGTCCTTGGCAGACGCGACGCGCGCGGGGTGGGAACTCGAACGGCTGATTGCGTCGGGCGGGCTCGTGTCTGAGGTCGCGCTGTGGCTTCGGCAGCCACCCGTCGAGGCGCAACTCGACGCCCTGTGGAGTGCCGCAGGCCTCGAGTCGCTCGATGCGGCTTTGATTGAAGCGGGGCTTGTTCCGCTGAAGTTGCAGGCGCCTGCGTTGCTTCAACAGGCGGCAGAGCGTGCCGTCGACCTGCTCGAAGGGGACTTCGCTGGATGAAGCCCCATCGGCTCAGCTTTGAAAAGCTCCAGATCGACAGCTTCGGACACTTTCACGAGTTCCAGGTCGAGCTCGGGTCCGGACTCAACGTGCTGTATGGCGACAACGGCGTCGGCAAGTCGACGCTGATGGCGTTCGTTCGTTCGGTGCTGTTCGGCTTCGCCCGCCGAAACACCGCCGATCGCTATCAGACCCACGCGGGCAAGGCGTTCGGTGGGCGGGTGCTGCTCTCGACTCCCCACGGTGAGCTGTGGATCCAACGGGTCGATGGCAAGCGTGCCGAAGGCGATCTGTCGGTCAAGAACGGAGTGATGGCGGCGGTACCCGAGTCGCGACTTCGCGAGGCGCTGGCCAGTGTCGATCGACAGCTTTTCGAACAGGTGTTTTCGTTCGGCCTCGAAGAGCTGCGCTCGTGGGGGCAGTTGATGGACGCTGGCAAAGTGAAAGACGCGCTCGCCGCCGCCTCGATGCAGGGTGCGCTGCGGCTGCCGCACGCGCTCGAGAAGCTCGATGCGGAAGCGCGTGGGCTGTGGGGAAAGCAGGCCACCACGCGCCCGCTCAACCTTGCGCTCAACGAATTGGCGCAGGTGCGCGCGCGTCGGTTGCAGCTCGGCGACCGCCCGAAAGACTATTTTACGACCTGCGGTTTGCTTGACGAAGCCACGGTCGAGGCGAGCCAGGCGCAGCTCGAACTGCACGCCATCTGCGCAGACCAGTTTCTGCTCGAACGGCTGCGCGAAGCGGCCCCACACGTCGAACGGGCGGTCGAAGCGGCGGCGCAGCTGGCAGCCTTGCCCATCGTCGAACGCTTTCCTGCGGACGGTCTGGTGCGACTGGACGAAGCGCAGCTGGCGCAGCAGCATGCCGCCGCGGCTGTCGCGCGCACCGAGGTGAATCGGCAAAGCCTCGAACGCAAGCTGGCTTCGTTGAGTGCAGCAATCGCCCGAAGAGCTTCGGCGGCGCCCATTGCGGCCGCGGTCGATGGGTGGAGGCAGGTCGTTCAGACCGATGCCGAACTCGACGGTCGACGCGCCGACTTGGCTCAGCGCGCGCTGCGAATGGAACAGCAGGTGCGGCGGCTCGGGCTTTCGCAACCGGTCGACGCCATCGATGCATCCGCCGCCGCTCGGGGTTCCCTGACCGCCGTGAGATCGCGGTGCACCGAAGCAGCTGCCCAGGCCACGCGGGCCGAAGACAGCCAGCGGCTCGCGACTGCCCGACGGGAAGATGCGCAGCGTGTGGTGCTGCAGCTTCAGGCCGAGCTTGAATTGCTGGGAACCGAGCCGGCAGCAGGGTTGGCTGAGGCGCTCGACGCCGCGCGGGGGTTGTCGAGTGTCGAACACCAAGCCGACGGGGTGGCAGCGCAGCTGGAAGATCGCCTCACCGCGCTGGCCGCTGCCGAGGTGCCTGACGAGCCAGCGCCGATTGCGCGCTGGCCGAGGTGGCTGGTCGCGGCGATCGCAGCTGGGTTGCTCGCAGTGGCCGGCGCAACCTTTGCCCTGGCCGGCACCGGCCCTGGCCTGGCAGCGCTCGTTTTCGCGGTCGGGTCGACGGCCCTGGTGATCACCGTTCACCGACAGGATCGCGCGCACTGGCTTTCGGCACGCAGCGCGCACCAGGCCGTGGCTCGACATCGCCGTGAGCACCGTGAACGACTCGCTTCAGAGGCGCAGATCGCGCGTTCGCGCGGGGTGGCGCTGCAGCTGCAGCTCGACGCGCTGCGGATCAGGGCAGGACTTCGGGGTGACGCAGCGCAGCCTCACGTCGACGGGCCGACGCGACTGGCCGAGCTTGAACGGCTTTGCGCACTGGCGGGCCGTCGGTCTGAGCGGGTGCGCGATGCTGCGCTCGCAGGGTCGCGCCTGGCCTCGGCGGTCGAAGACGAAGCCCACGCGCATTCGCAAGCCGCGCTTGCGGTGCGCGAGAACGACGGGGCCTGCGCTGCGCTTGCGGAACTGCTGGCGAAGCTCGGGTTGCCCAGCGGGTTAGATGCCTCGGGTGCACTTGAGCTGCTGGCCGAGGTGGCGCTGGCGCAGAACGCGGCGCGGACGCTTTTCGATCAATCGACCGCGCTCGAGTCAGACGCTCTGCGTGTCTCACAGTTGGCGCAGGCGCTTGAAGCGGCGGCGCAGTCGGCCGAGGTGGCTGGCGCGACTGCCCCTGAGCTCGTCGCCGCGTTGGTAGCGTGGCTCACGTCGTTTGCTGCACTTTCGAGCGACGCCGCGGCGACTGCGCAGCGACTGGAAGATGCCTCGGCGGCGCTGGCGGCAGCCAAAGCAGATGAAGCCCAGGCGCAGCAGCGGGTTGACGGGTTGCTCGCCGCGGCGCGTTCGGTCGATGTCGAAGAGTTTCGACGTCAGGGGGCTGCGTTCAGCGCGCGTGAGGCGCTCGCGGCCCAAGCGCGCCATTCGGACGCACAGGTGAAGGTGGCCAGTGGGTTGAGCGTTGACGCCGCGCACCGCCAGTTGCTGCTGGCTCCGGGAATCGAAGCGCGGCTGGCGGCGGTGAGACAACGTCGGCTCGCGCTCGAGACCCAGCACCGCGACGCGCTTCAGAAGCGCGGCGCACTCACCCAGAAGCTCACCGCTTGGGAATCCGATGCTCAGCTTGGCGCGCTGCTGCAGCAAGAACAGATGCTCGCTGCCCGAACTCAAGCGCTTGCCCAAAGGTTCGCGTTCGCTCGCCTGGGGCAAGCGGTACTCGCAAAGGCGCGCGAGAAGTTCGAGGCAGAGCATCAGCCGCAGGTCGTGCTGCGAGCAGGTGAGCTTTTCAGGCTGCTCACCGACGACAAATACCCGCGCCTGGTGCTCGACCCAACCGACCGAACGCTTCAGACCATCGACAGCCAGGGGCGATTGTTCACCGTTGAGCAGCTGTCGCGCGGCACCCGCGAGCAGCTGTTGACCTCGCTGCGGCTGGCGATGATCGAAGACTTCGGCCGCGAACGGCTGGCGCTTCCGGTGATGGTCGACGACGTGTTGGTGAACTTTGATCCGCGCCGCGCCGAGCGCATGGTCGAGGTCCTCGCGGACCTCGCGACGCGCCATCAGGTGATCGCGTTCACCTGCCACCCTCGGACGAAAGACCTGTTCAAGGAGTACGGAGCGAAGGCGATTGAGGTGAGCACCCGCGCGCAATTGGCGCTGCTTCCGTCGTGATGACTCAAGCGCTCGGGGAATGGTAATGCAGGTCGAACCGATGACGAACAATTCGCAGCTGGATGGGTCGGCGCAGAGGCTCAAGCAGCCGGCCGCCGACGCGCCGGTGGTCGCTGCGTGGGCTGTTGAGCCGCCTGCGCGCAGCGAGCCGGAAGGCGCCGCGGTGTTGACACCGATGATGAAGCAGTACCTCGAGGTGAAGGCGCAGGTTCCCGGCGCAATCTTGTTTTTTCGGCTGGGTGACTTTTACGAGATGTTCTTCGAAGACGCGGTGAAGGCCGCTGCGCTGCTCAACATCACACTGACCGCGCGCAGCAAGGGCGCCGACAAGGTGCCGATGTGCGGAGTTCCGCACCACTCGGCCCGCCGTTACATCGCGCGGCTCATCAACCTTGGCTGCAACGTGGCTATCTGCGAGCAGGTCGAAGAGGCAGGTGGGCCAGGCATCGTCCGGCGCGAAGTGGTTCGGGTCATCACTCCGGGAATGGTGCTCGACGATGACGTACTCGAGGCGACCGAGAACAACTTTCTCGCCGCGCTCAAGCCGCCCGACGACGACACAGATTGCTGGGGAGCCGTGCTCCTCGATGCGTCGACAGGAGAGTTTCTGGCGCTCGCTCCCGCGTCAATCGAGGGGGTGGCCGATGAGCTTGGGCGCGCGAAGGTGCGCGAAGTGCTGGTGCCCGAAGGCTCGCTTGGGCCCACGCTCAACGGGTTGCTGGCGTTGCTCAGCCCCCGGCCGGCGCTCGCAACGCTGAACGCCGATGCATTCGATCTGCGGCGCGGCGAAGCACTGCTGAAGGCCCACTTTCAGGTCGCGTCGCTTGACGGGTTTGGGCTTGATCCGAAGAGCCCTTCGGTTGGGGCGGCCAGCGCGGCGTTGCGCTACCTCAAGGACACGCAGAAGACTCCAGCGGCGCACGTCGATCGCATTTCGGTGCTCGCGCGCGGAACCCTTTTGGTGCTCGACGAGTCGTGCCGAACCCACCTTGAGCTGCTGAAGACGATGAAAGACGGCACCCGGTCAGGCTCGCTGCTGGGCGTGATGGATCAGACTTCGACCTCCGCGGGGGCGCGGAAGTTGAGCCGGTGGCTGGCGGCTCCGCTCGCGCAAGTGGCGCCGATCGAAGCCCGACTCGACAGCGTGGCTGCGTTGTTGAGCAAGACAGTCTGGCGCGAAGAGCTGGGCGCGATCCTCAAGCAGGTCGCCGACATCGAACGGTTGTGCGGGCGGCTGTCGCTCGCCTCAGGAACGCCGCGCGATTTAAGAGGGCTGGGCCGAAGCCTGGTCTGTTTGAGTCAGCTGGGCGCCGCGATGGAAACCGGTGCCCCTCTTCCGCAGTTGCTCACCTCGCTGCGGGGCCCCCTGTGCAGCGAACCGCTCAAAGCGCTGGCACACACGCTCGAGTCAGCGGTGATAGACGAGCCGCCGGCGGTGGGGGCCGAAGGCGGCTTCATTCGGCCCGGCTACGACGCCGAGCTCGACGGCTACGTGGCGCTCGCCAGCTCGGGGAAAGACACCCTGGTGAAGCTCGAGGCCCGCGAGCGTACCCGCACCGGCATCGGCAGTCTCAAGGTTCGCTTCAATCGGGTGGTTGGCTACTACCTCGAAGTCACCAAGGCCAACCTTCACCTCGTCCCTAAAGAATGGACGCGAAAGCAGACGATGGTCGGCGGCGAACGCTACGCGACCGACGAGCTGCGTGAGTACGAAGAAAAGGTGCTTTCGGCCGACGAGAAGCGGATTTCGCTCGAGCAGCGGCTGTTCGAGCAGTTGCGGGCGCTGGTGGTTTCGCAAGCATTCGTACTGCGCGCGGCGGCCGATGCTGCGGCCACCCTCGACGTGTTGATCTCGTTCTCACGGGTCAGTGCGGCGGGGCGGTACGCGCGGCCGACGATTGACGAGAGCCAGGTGCTGCAGATCGAAGGCGGCCGGCACCCGGTGGTCGAGAAGTCGCTGCCTTCGTCAGAGCTGTTTGTTCCCAATGATGTGAGGCTCGATCGCGAAGAGTCGCAGCTGCTGGTCATCACCGGCCCCAACATGGCGGGGAAGAGCACGGTGATGCGGCAGGTGGCATTGACGGTGGTGATGGCGCAGGCGGGGTGCTTTGTGCCGGCGCGTTCGGCGCGCATCGGCTTGTGCGATCGCGTCTTCACCCGGGTCGGCGCCAGCGACAACCTCGCGCGCGGCCAGTCGACGTTCATGGTCGAGATGACCGAGACCGCTCACATTCTTCATCACGCCACCCGGCGCAGCCTGGTGGTGCTCGACGAGATTGGGCGAGGAACGTCGACATTCGATGGGCTGTCGATCGCGTGGGCGGTCGCCGAGCAGCTGCACGATCGGGTGGGCGCGCGCACCTTGTTCGCCACCCACTACCATGAGCTCACCGACCTGGCCCGCGAACGGCCGCGGGTGAAGAACTGCTCGATCGCCGTCAAGGAAGTCGATGGGCGAATCCTGTTCTTGCGCAAGCTCGTCTCGGGCAGCGCCAGCAAAAGCTACGGCATCGAAGTGGCGCGGCTCGCGGGCCTGCCTCCTGAAGTGGTCGCCCGTGCGCGTGAGTTGCTTCACAACCTCGAAGCTTCCGAGCTCGATGAAACAGGGCACCCGCGGCTCGCGCGGAAGCTTTCCGGCGCAGCTGCGCCTGCTTCGCCGAAAGTCGACCTTTCGCAGCTGGGGCTGTTTGGGCCAATCACGGGGGTGGTCAGCACCCGAAGCGAGTCGGTGATCAAAGCGCTGGAAGAATTCTCAGTCGACGGGTCGAGCCCGCTCGAGGCACTCAATGCGATCGCCCGGTGGAAGGTGGCGCTGACCAACAAGGGCTGACCTGATGCGGCTGGCGATTCCGAACATCCCTCGCAGGGTCTTCCTTTGGCAGATTCCTGGAGCGCTCGTTCGACTGTCGGTGGTGGCGTGCCTTGGCGCGCTTTTGGTCGGCGCGCTGGCGTTCCTCAGCAGAAAGGCTGGCGGGTGGCTATCGAAGGAAAGGGCGTTCTTCGCGCAGGCAGTCGAAGTGCAGGGAAGGGTGACGCGGGTATCGCTGTCTTCCCCGAATCAGCGCGAAGAGGGGATCGCGCGGCTGTCGGTGATCTACGCGTGGCCAGAAGATTTCGATCGTTCGGCCGGCGGGGTGGCGACCTCTGCGCTCTTCGCCGAAGGAATCGGCGTCGGAGCCGTCGTCCCGCTGCTCGTCGACCCCAGCGATCCCGACCATCCGCGCGAAGAGCGCTACGAGCGCGACCGCGAAGGACTTCAGCGCTTGGTGCCCTTCGGGGTGGGGTTGGGCGTGCTGCTGGCGCTTGCGCTGTTCGGCTTCGAGCTCAAGCGCGCGGTGAATCGCGAGCTCGAGCCGCTGCGTTCGGGAATGCTGGTGTGGCTGACTCCAGACGAAGAGCTGCCGCAGACCCGAGCCGAGATGGTGTTCGCCGCCAGCTACTACCGCCAGGACGTGAAGATTTCTGTGCGGGCGCGCGCGCGGCCAGGCAGGGCGCCGGTGCGAAACGCCGAAAAGCTGTTGGCGGCGGTGGTGCCGAGCCGCCCGACGTGGGTGAGGGTGATCGACGAGGATCTCGCTC
>JANOHG010000578.1:0-1722 GCA_031406375.1 Archangiaceae bacterium
TCTTCAGTTCAGCAAGGTGCTTCAGGTGTTTGCAATCGTGCTCATTCCAGTTGCGATAGGCTTGTCCGTGCGTGCGAAGCGGCCGGTGTTCGCGATCAAGCTCGAACGGCCATTTCGGCTCATTTCGGCGGTCGTGCTCACGCTGGTAATCATCCTTGCGGTCATCAAAGAGCGCGCCCGCATCATCGAAGCGTTTCAGATGGTGGGCGCTGCGGCGCTCACCTTTAACCTCGTCAGCATGATGATCGGTTACTTCGTCCCTCTTTTGGTCAGGCTGCCTCGCAAGCAAGCGATCGCCATCGGAATGGAGATCGGGATCCACAACGCTGCACTGGCGATTGCGATCGCCTCGAGCCCGTTGCTGCTCAACAACACGATGATGGCGATTCCGCCGGCCATCTACAGCGTGATTATGATCCTCACCGCGGGGATCTTCGGCTTCCTCGTCAGTCGTCGCCCAGTCCCTGTGGTCGCTGGCTGATTGTTTGCCGCGTCGGGAAAAGCCCCTACAGCGCGCGCTCGAGCGCCGCAAACTCGGCCACCGACAGCGTTTCTGCTCTACGAATTCCGTCGATGCTTGCGCGTTGCAGTGCGCCCGGCAGATCCATTGCCTTGAAGCCAGGGTCTGCCTTGAGCGAGTTGAGCAGTGTCTTTCGCCGATGCGCGAAGCCTGCCTTCACCAGCTTTCGGAATCGCGCCTCATCCGTCACTTCGGCTGCTGGCTTGTCGCGCCGGGTCAGCCGCACCACCGCCGAGTCGACGTTGGGCGGCGGGTGAAAAAGGCTGCGCGACAACTTGAACACCAGCGCAACCTCGTAGCGAAGCCCAAGCAGCACCGAAAGCAGTCCGTAATCCCGGCCTCCTGGAGGTGCTGCCAGCCGGGTCACCACCTCGAGCTGCAGCGTGAAGACCGCTTTCGTCACGTGCTTCGATTGGTCAAGCACCTCAAAGAGAATCGAGCTCGACAAGTGGTAGGGCAAGTTGCCTACGACAGCGACTTGATCCGCTCCGGAGGCCTTCGCAAAGTCGATTTCGGCGGCGTTGCCCGCGATGACGGTGAGCCCCGGCAGCTTCATCGACTCGAGCACCCGCACCATGTCGCGGTCGCGCTCGACCGCAGTGACTTTCGCTCCCGTGGCCAGCAGCGCGCGTGTCAGGTGCCCGAGCCCCGGGCCGAGTTCGACCACGGGCTCGTCCTTTTTCAGGTCGGCTGCGTCAGCGATTCTCTTCAGCGCCTGCTCATCGCCGAGGAAGTTCTGGCCCCAGCTGTACTTCGGTTTCAGCCCGAAGCGACGAAGGAGATCTGCCGGGGAATCAGGGTTCACAGCCGCCATGCAGGATCCGAGTTAAGAGAGAAATCGGCGCGGGTGCCACGCTTGAGCGCTTCGTACCCCGCGACGGCGATCATCGCTCCGTTGTCGGTGCACAACCGTTTGGGTGGCAGGCACAAGCGCACGCGCGCTTCGATCGCGCGCTCTTCCGCCAGCGCGCGCAGCCGCGAATTCGCTGCGACGCCGCCGCAGACCACCAACGTTCTGGCGCGGTGCTTTTTCGTCGCGGCGAAGACTTTCTTCGTCAGCACGTCTGCGACTGCTTCTTGAAAAGACGCGCAGACGTCTGCCAGCGCTTGGCCCGTCGGCTGGCCTTTTTCCCGCACGTGGTTGAGCACCGAAGTCTTCAGGCCCGAGAAGCTCCAGTCGAAGACCTCGTGGCCTGGCAGCG
>JANOHG010000651.1:0-11746 GCA_031406375.1 Archangiaceae bacterium
GACAACTGCCCCACGGTGCCAAACCCAAGTCAGGCCGACATGGATGGCGACGGCATCGGCGATGATTGCGATGGAGATGTCGATGGCGATGGAGTGTTGAACAATTCCGACAACTGCTTCCTGGTTCCGAATTCCAATCAGAGCGACGTCGACGGCGATGGCGCCGGTGACGCCTGCGATGGGGATGACGACGGCGACGGCATCGACGACGACGTCGACAACTGCATCAGCGTCGCGAACGCGGATCAACTGAACAACGACGGCGATCAACTGGGTGATGTCTGTGATGCCGACGATGACAACGATGGCGTCGCGGATCCCACCGACAACTGCGCGTTCGATGCGAACCCGAGCCAGGCAGATCTCGACTCCGACGGCGTCGGCGACGTTTGCGACCCCGACGACGACAACGACGGCGTCAATGACGTTGGAGACAACTGCGCGCAGGTTGCGAACCCGAATCAGGAGAACAACGACGGCGACGCGCAGGGTGATGCCTGTGATGCCGACGATGACAACGACGGCGTTGGCGACAGCGCCGACAACTGCGTGTTCGCGCAGAACTCGAATCAGGCGGATCTCGACGGTGACGGCGTGGGCGATGTCTGCGATTCAGACGATGACAATGACGGAGTTGCGGACAGCGCGGACAATTGCGCGACGGTCGCCAACTCGGACCAACAGAACAACGACGGTGACGCTGACGGCGACGCCTGTGACGCCGATGACGACAACGACGGCGTCGCCGACGGTGCGGACAATTGCGTGTTTGCGGCGAATGCCAGCCAAAGCGACGCGGACGGTGACGGGGAAGGAGACGTCTGCGATGGCGACGATGACGGCGACGCAGTGCCGGATGCAGTCGATAACTGCCCGTCGGTTCCCAATGCTAGCCAGGCGGACAACGACGGCGACGGAGCAGGCGATGCTTGCGACGCGGATGACGACAACGACGGCGTCTTGGATGTGGCCGACAATTGCGCCAAGACCGCGAACCCCACCCAGGCGGACAACGATGCCGATGGTGCCGGTGATGTGTGCGACGCCGACGATGACAACGACAGCGTGGCCGACGCCTCGGACAACTGCGCGCTGATCGCGAACGTGGATCAGGCGAACACCGACGGCGACGCTTTCGGCAATGCCTGCGACATGGATGACGACAACGACAACGTCGCCGACGCAGACGACTCTTGCCCGCTGGTAGCGGCGAACGGCGACGCAGATCAAAACGGCTGCAGCGATGTCGTTGCGGGCTTATGCGCGCTGGTCGAAAGCATGTCGCTGCCCTGGGGCACGACGAACAGTTTGTGCTCGAAAGCGAGCGCCGCAGCGAAGGCCTCCTCGCCCGTCACCGCAGCCAACATCCTCGACGCGTTCATCCACCAGGTTGACGCTCAGCGCGGCAAGTCGATTCCCAGCGCGCAGGCCGACATCCTCAAGGCCTACGCGACGAATTCGAAGCTGAACCTGTAGGGCTTGTTTGGGTGAGGCGGCGGGATCCGATGTTTCGGGTCCCGCCCCTTGAGGCCGGGAGCTCATCGGGATGGTCGTAGGGAATCGCTTCGGCTCCCCTTCGATGGCGCAGCCGCTGTCATGTGCCGCGAAGGCGCGGCCGTCAAAGTGAGCCTTGGAAGGCGTGGGTTGATGCGCTAGCATCAGATGAGTGAGAACCACGCTCGACATCTCGGACGACGTGCTCCGGGCCGCAAAAGAGCTGGCTCGCCGCGAGAAGAAAACCGCGGGAGAAATTCTTTCGCAGCTCGCGCGCAGCGCGTTGACCACGCTGCCGTTTCGCAAGTCATCTGGAAAGAGTGAAGAGTTCTTGGGTTTTAGGCCGTTCCCTAACCGGGGGGGGCTGGTCACCAACGAGCTGATCGACAAGCTTGGTGAAGAAGACCCAGGTTGATGCGGTCTCTGCTCGACGTGAATGTGCTGATCGCGCTTCTCGACTCGGATCACATCCATCACGCCCGTGCTCGCGCCTGGCTTGAGAAGAACGTCAAGGGCGGGTGGGCGTCGTGCCCGATAACGCAAAACGGTTGCGTCCGGATCATGTCTCAACCTTCCTATCCGAACCGACTTCCGACGGCAGCGGTCGTCGAGCGGTTGGCGGCCGCGGCCGATCACCCCTTGCACGCATTTTGGGCCGACGACTGCAGCTTCCTCGACCGACGCCACGTGCTGCCCGACCGGGTTCACGGGCCCAAGCAAGTCACCGACATTTATCTGCTCGCGCTCGCGGTCAAAAACCAAGGCCGGTTCGCAACCTTCGATGATGGGATTCCGCTGTCCGCAGTTCCAGGCGCAACCAAGCGGAACCTCGCCGTCATCTGACCCGCGGCGGCGCGTCGGCTGTCGTCCCGCCGAATCAACCGACCAGCCGAACGCCGGGGCAGGAACTGCACTCGCTCACATCCAGGCGGTAGGCAGTCGAACAACGAGGGCACCTGCGCTCTCCTGATTTGACCGCCTCGCTCGCGCCGCTCGGTAACCCATCGAGCAATCTGTTGAGGTGTTTCTCGCGCAGCCCCCGCAACCACGCGTCACCGGCGAGCACTTCCCTACCCAGTGGCTCGAGCGACTCGTACTCCAGCGGATGGAGCAGCTCCTGTCGTTCCTTCACCAGCAGCGCCTGCGCCGCCTTGGGAGGAAGCCGGAGCACCGCCAGCACTGCTGGCTCGACTCCGCCTAGCAGCTCTGCCTCGACCAGGTCGCCGCCGCGAATCAGCGAAAGCGGGGACCCCAGCGCGATCAACCACCCGGTCACCGAAGGCCAGCTCGCAGAAGCCAGCACCCGCCGCACCGCGAACACGTTCACCCCGACGGCCAGAACCCACGCGAGGAGCGCAGCAGCCAGCAGCGGTTTGCCGTCCCCCTCTGCACGGATGAATTGGGCGAGTCCTCCAAACAGCGCGAGGAACAAGAGCGTATTGGCAACGCGCACCGGCCCCCGCCAATTCGCCCACCGCTCGAGCTGGGCGATCGCTTCCCCCTGGGCGAAGCGCGAGGCGACTCGCTTTTCGATCTCGCTGCGGCGCTTTTTTTCGGAATGAGTCGCCACCCGCCGAAGCCCATCGAGCAGCGAGCGGGTCGCGGCCGCGGCCTGCTTCGAGCCGAACGCATGCAGCACCCGGGCGCCGACTTGGAGCTCATCTCCATCGACCACCACGCTCCCGAGCTCGACCCACGAGATGACGGTGTCACGCACCGTCGGCACCCCCCATCCACGCGGGTCAAAGACCGGCACCACGATGCAGGTTGGCAGGGGGCGCAGCGGCAACGGCTCTGCAGCGAAGAGCGAGCCGACCGGCAGCGGCAGTCCGAACGCGAGCGCGCGCCGCAGATGCGGGCCGGCTTGCCACGGAGCGCTGACCCACGCAGCGAATCCGGGCACCTCGCGAACGAGCACCGCCGACCGCGCGACCCAGCGGAAGCAGTCGACGAGGTACACCCCGCAGAGAATGACCAACAGCTCGACAAACACGCTCTGCATCTGCGTGTTCTAGCTGGCTAGGTGTCGCTCGGACGCGAAGCCTTGTTGCCCCCGAACAACTTCTTCACTGCGCCTCCAAGCGCGACCAGGCCGATGAGGATGAACTTCCACGCTTTGGCGAGGAAGCCGCTTTTGGCGGCGGCCGCGACTACGCCGCCCGTCACCAGCGCCGCCAGGCCGTAGGCTGCCACTTTGTCGCCTGAACGCCACGATGCGTAGTCCTCGCCTGCGATGAACTTGTGCCCGCTGAGCGCTTTACGAAACCAGGTCAGCTGGTTCTCGAGCCTCTCAGGGCTGACCAGCAGCGTTGCCTCCACCACGCCTCTGCGGCCAAGCAACCGGACATTGTAGTTGACCGATTGGCGTTTCGTTTCCTTGTTCTGAACGAGGATTCCCCACTCGAGGTTTTGGGTCGTTGGATCGTAGTGGGGCAGCACTTTCCAGCCGGCGAGCTCGAGGTTCGGCCGGCCCAGACGCGTCAGTTCTTTGTTCGCTTCGTCTTGTCCGGCGCGCAGTGACTCGAGGATCTTGTCCGCGTCGAGGGCTTCCTTGTCGGCGTCTTTGACGAACCCGATCGAGTCGAAGTCGAAGATCACCGAGGCTTCGTCATTGAGCAAGATCCCCATTTCCTTCCCGGAAGTGAGGTTCCCCGACTCTTCGAGTATCCGCCGAGTCGTCGCCGCATCGCCGAACTGAGCGCCTTCTGGCACGTCGAGCTCAGACTGGGTTCCCAGCTTTACCTTGGCGGGCCCTCGCGTGATGCCTGGAGGCAGCTCTGGAGCTGCGTCTTCCACCAAGGGAGATGGCTTTGGTGGAGCAGCGAAAGCGGCGAGAGAAAAGAACAACGCGGTAAAGCCGAGCAAGTGTGAATTCATGGGATTTCCGGGGAATCGCAGCAGCTGCACCCCGAGTAGACCGGGATGAAGCGAATTATTTCAGACGCATTGTTTTGGCTCAAGTCGGTGTCGCGAGACAAGCCCATCCGTTCGCGCTGGAATTCGATCGCTCGTGGCCCAGTGGCGGATCAGCCTGAAGTGTTGGTAGGCGTGGCGTGTGATGCTTGGCCGCGCGGCTACCAGCGCTGGTCAGGCCGAGCAACTTGAAGCGACCCTTCGTGCCGCGCTTCATTTCACGCACGCTCGTGCCCCAAACGGACTCGACAGTGAAACTTCGGAAGCAACGCCGCAACCCAGCCGTGGCAGTCTGCGCCGCAATGGCTTTCAACGACGTGAAGATGCCCATCGCTCACAAGTTCGGCGGCAGCAGCCTGGCAAGCGCCGAACGGATTCGTCGGGTCGCCGACATTCTGCTCGCGCGCACCGAACGACAGGTGGTGGTCGTCTCGGCGATGCAGGGCGTCACCGACGCGTTGATCGGCCTGGTGCGCAAAGCATCCACTCAAGACACCAGCTGGGAGGTAGACCTTCAGGCGTTGGGTGAGCGCCACCGCGCCACTGCGGTCGAGTTGCTCGCAGCGCAAGCGGCACCGATGGTGGCTCGCTTCGAAGGCGAGTTCGCGGGGCTGCGTGCGCTGCTGCAGGCGCAGACGCTGGTTGGCGCGGTGTCGAACGATCTGCTCGAGCTGATCAGCGGCCTCGGAGAAGTGTGGTCGTCATTGATGCTCGATGCAGCGTTGCGTCAACGCGCGGTTCCGACCGACTGGCTCGATGCCCGCGAAGTGCTCGTCGTCGAGAAGACTGATCTGGGCGCGCTGGTCGATTGGGATTGCTCGAATGCAGCGCTGCTCAAGTGGGGAACGGGCAGAGACAGGCAGCGGGTGATCGTCACCGGGTTCATCGCGCGCGACAGAGCAGGGCGGATTACGACCCTCGGCCGAAACGGCAGCGACTATTCCGGCGCCATCTTTGGAGCGCTGTTTGATTGTGGCGAGATTCACATCTGGACTGATGTCGACGGCGTGCTCTCGGCCGACCCTCGCTTGGTTCCCGAGGCGGTGCTGCTTTCGCAGATGTCATATTCAGAGGCGTGTGAGCTGGCCTACTTCGGCGCCAAAGTGATTCACCCGCAGACAATGGCTCCGGCGATCAGCCGCGGAATTCCAATCTTCATCCGCAATACGTTCGCGCCCGAGAAACCAGGCACGCGAATCTCGGCGACCTCGGATGGCGCTCAGCCAGTGAAAGGGGTCACCACCATTTCGGGGCTGGCGGTGCTCAACCTCGAAGGCGCAGGGATGATCGGAGTTCCCGGAACTGCCGAGCGCGCGTTTGGAGCACTGAAGAGCGCGGGCGTCTCGGTGGTGATGATCTCGCAGGGCAGCTCGGAGCATTCCATCTGCTGCGTGGTGCAGGAAAACGAGTCGGATCGCGCGCGCCGCGCCTTGCTCGACGCCTTCGCGCGCGAGGTGAGCGCGGGTCACATTCAAGACGTGAACGTGATTCCCCAAATCGCAGCACTGGCGGTGGTCGGAGACGGAATGGCGGGGACTCCCGGCGTCGCCGCACGGCTGTTCAACGCGTTGGCGCGGGCGCGCGTCAACGTGCGGGCGATCGCGCAGGGTGCGTCAGAACGAAACATCTCGGTGGCGATCTCGGCCGATGACGCGACCCGGGCTCTGCGCGCGGTGCATGCGGGCTTCTACCTCTCACCGCAGACGCTCTCGGTCGGAATCATCGGCCCTGGCAATGTCGGCCAAGCGTTGTTGAAGCAGATCGAAGGCACCCGAGCGCGGCTGCTCGAGACGAGCAGTCTCGACCTTCGGGTTCGTGCGGTCGCCAAGAGTCGAACGATGACGCTCGATGGGCTCGAAATGCCAACCGATCTTCAGCGCTTCGCCGATCACGTTCACGCCGAGCACCTGCCGCATGCGGTGATCCTCGACTGCAGCGCGAGCAACGCCGTCGCCGACCTCTACGCGGGGTGGCTCGCCCGAGGGATTCATGTGATCACGCCCAACAAGCACGCGGGCGCCGGCCCTTGGGAAAGGTACGCCGCGATTCGCGTCGCCGCGACCAAGGGCTCGGCCCGGTTTCGCTATGAGTCAACCGTAGGCGCTGGCCTGCCCGTCATTCAGACGCTGCGCGATTTGGTCGACACCGGCGACGAAGTCTTCGCCGTCGAAGGCATCTTCTCGGGCACGCTGGCGTATCTGTTCAATCGGTTCGATGGCTCTACCCCCTTCTCTCAGTTGGTTCGCACCGCGCGCGAGCTTGGCTACACCGAGCCCGATCCGCGAGACGATCTCTCAGGTCTCGACGTTGCGCGGAAGCTGGTGATTCTGGCGCGCGAGAATGGCTGGAAGACTTCGCTCGATGCGGTCGAGCTCGAGAACCTGGTGCCTGAAGGCTTGCGCGCGATCCCTGCCGACGCGTTTCTACGACGCCTCACCGAGCTCGACGCGCCGATGCAGCAGCGGCTCGATCGCGCGCGGAAGAATGGCACCGTGTTGCGCTACGTCGCGCGGCTCGAGACAGGGGGAAACGCGAAGGTCGGGTTGACCGAGCTGCCCGCGACCCATGCGTTCGCGCACATTCGGCTGACCGACAACGTGGTGCAGTTCACCACCCGCCGGTACCACAGCAATCCGCTGATTGTTCAAGGCCCGGGAGCGGGGCCAGAAGTCACCGCCGCAGGCGTGTTCGCCGATCTGCTTCGAATCGCTTCGGCGTTGGGCGCGCGGCTTTGAAGTCAACGACGCGTCACCATGAGATTCAACCGGCGCGAATGCGCAATGCTTCGGTCATGGCTGCCACCCCTCGGCAACCAGCAGAGTCACCACCCTTTTCCTGACGTCGTCGCGGATCTGCCGAACGCACTCGACGGGCTGGCCCTTTGGATCGGCGAGCGGCCAGTCCTCGCGCTTGAGTCCGGGCACGTAGGGACAGGCATCGCCACAACCCATCGTGACGATGAGGTAGGCACCCCGGGCGAGCCCCTCGGTGAGTTTCTGCGGCTTCGCCGCCGACAGGTCGATTCCAACCTCGCGCATGACGTCAACAACTTCAGGGTGGACGTGCTCTCCGGGCTGGGTACCTGCAGAGACTGCGCGCGCGGCCTCGGGCGCAGCAGAGGCATTGAAGAACGCCGCCGCCATCTGCGAACGACCGGCGTTGTGAACGCAGGCAAAGACAACGGTCTTCACGCAGACACCCGTACAGGTCGAGCTGGCACCAACCACCGGAAGAGCGCGGTCGCCGCGGCAGCACCGAGCAACTGCGCCGCGATGAACCCCGGCGCATCGGTCGGGCGGATCCCCGAGAAGGTGTCCGTCATCGCCCTGGCAATCGTGACCGCAGGGTTCGCAAATGACGTCGAAGCCGTGAACCAGTAGGCCGCCGTGATGTAAGCGCCCACGGCAAACGGGACCAACTGGGCGTGGCGGCGTGAGCAGCCCCAGATCACCCCCAACAATCCAAAGGTGGCGACGAACTCGCTGAAGAGCTGCGGCAGCCCAGCTCGAACGTGCTCGGAGGCCGCGAACACCGGCGCTCCAAACATCAGATGGGCGACGGCCACGCCGAGCACGGCTCCGACGACCTGGGCCACCACGTACAGCGGCACCAGCCGCCAACTCAGCCCGGCCTGGCTGGCATCGGCGATGGTCACAGCTGGATTGAAGTGGGCTCCAGAGATCGACGAGAACGTCAGAATCAGTGCCACCAGCCCGGCGCCGGTGGCGACAGCGTTGGCCAGCAGCGCGAGGGCCAGGTTACCGGCCGCAAGGCGCTCCGCCATGATTCCCGAGCCGACGACGGTGGCGAGCAGCATCGCCGTGCCGACGAACTCGGCGACCACGCGACGTGCCACCGTTTCCTCGCAGACGGCTACCGACATGAGGCAGGTCCTCTGGTCTTCAAGAGCCGCCCGACATCCCGGGCCAGCTCCCTGCGGTTGGCGAACCCCTGAATCAAGGCCTTGAGCTGGCGCTCGCGGTGCTCGTCAGCCTGCGGCGCGAGTCGGTAGTGAATCCAATTCCCATCGCGCCGGGTATCGACGACACCGGCGTTCTTCAGGACCGCCAGGTGTCTGGACGCTGCTGGTTGAGCAATGTCGAGTGCAGCCTCGAGATGGCAAACGCAGAGCTCTCCGTGGGACAGGAGCGCCACGATTCTGAGCCGGGTCTCGTCACCGAGGGCCTTGAAGAGATTGGCGGCTGGCTGTAGCTGGAGCGCGGCAGGCTTCATCACTACATCCGAATACCCGATTGTAGGAATATCGGCAAGGGCAGCTGCTCGCGCTGAGCTGACGAGCGCTGAGCCTGGCTCGTCGCAAGTTCCAGCTTCGTTGCACAAAAGTGGCGAGCCCTTCGCGGGAACGCAACAATGGGTCTCTAGAGGGCGGGTCATGAAAACGACCGACCTGCTGACGATTCAGACCCTCGATGCCGACGACATTGGCCACAACACCAGCACGAGCCCTGACTTCGCTTCGTTGCTCACCGCTCGACTCGACCGCCGCTCAGTGCTGCGCGGGGGAATGGGAACCGCCGCCGCCGCGCTGTTCAGTGGGTTGGGAACTTCGGGTTGTGGCACGGAGGGCGGCGGGGGTGGCGGTGGCGGTGGCGGTGGCGGTGGCGGGCAGACGGTTGCTCCGGATCTCGACAAGCTCGGCTTTGCGCCGGTGGCCAAGACGCTGGGCGACGCGGTGCGCGTGCCTGCCGGCTATACCGCAGCCGTGCTGTACGCGCTGGGGGACCCCCTGACAGCCGGCACGCCTGCCTTCAAGAACGATGGCAGCGACACCGATTTCGACAGCCGCGCCGGCGACCACCACGACGGGATGGAGTACTTCGGCCTGAGCCCAGCCGGAGTGCGCGATCCGAGCAGCTCGGAGCGCGCGCTGCTCGCGATCAACCACGAGGCGCTGACCGATGGTTTTCTCCACGCGACAGGCCCAAGCGTGCGCCCGCGACCGCCCGCCGAGGCCGACAAAGAGATCCCGGCGCACGGCGTGTCGGTTGTCGAGGTGAGGAAGACCGGAGGAAAGTTCGGCTGCGTCGCAGATTCCGCTTTCAACCGCCGCGTGACGCCGCTGACTCCAATCGAGCTCTCGGGGCCCCTGCGCGGCAGCGCGTTGATGAAGACCCTGTTCGATCCAGCTGGGGTGCGAACGCGCGGCACGATCAACAACTGCGGCACTGGCTACTCGCCGTGGGGCACGCTGCTGACCGGCGAAGAAAACTGGGCCGGCTATTTCACGCGCAGCGCGAGCGACGATGCGGCGCGGGCGAACGACAAGAGCGTCGTTTCACACAACCGCTATGGGCGCCCTCAGGGTGCAGCCAGTCGGCATGGCTGGGAGACCGCCGGCTCGAGCGACAAGTACGCCCGCTGGAACATCAGCAAGCTGGGGGCTTCCGTTGACGGAAGCGACGACTACCGAAACGAGCTCAACGGCCAAGGCTACCTCACCGAGCTTGATCCCTATGACAAGACGGCCGCCATCAAGAAGCGCACCGCACTGGGTCGATTTGCCCATGAGAGCGCAGCCTTCTCGAAGCAGGTGCAAGGCAAGCCGTTGGCCATCTACATGGGCGACGATTCGCGAGGTGAGTACATCTACAAGTGGGTCTCTGCGGCCACCTGGGACGCCGCCGATGCCGTCGCAGACAATCGGATCGCAGTCGGTGACAAGTACCTCGACACCGGGCGGCTGTACGTTGCGAAGTTCAACGCCGATGGGACAGGCGAATGGGTCGAGTTGACGCTGACCAACTCCGCGATCGCCAACAACGCGGTGTACAAGTTTGCGGATCAGGCTGATGTGGTCGTCAACGCCCGCCTGGCTGCCGACGCAGTCGCCGCGACGAAGATGGATCGCCCCGAGTGGTGCGCAACCCATCCGCGGACTGGAGAGGTCTACGTTGCGTTGACCAACAACAGCAATCGAAAGGCCACACCCGCCACAGGGCAGCACGGCGTCGACGCAGCCAACCCACGCAGCTACCGGGACTCGTACAAAGGCGGAGCGCCGGTGGCGGCCGGCAACCTCAATGGTCACATCTTGCGCCTGGCCGAAGCCGAGGCGGCCAGTACCGCGTTCAAGTGGGACGTCTACCTGTTCGGCTCCCAGGCGGATGCTGACTCCAACACAATCAACCTCTCAGCCCTGACCGACGACCAGGATTTCTCGAGCCCCGACGGCCTGTGGTTCAGCCAGAGCACGGGCCTTTGCTGGATTCAAACGGACGACGGCGCATACACCGATGTGACCAATTGCATGATGCTCGCGGGCATCCCTGGGAAGGTCGGGGACGGCGAGAAGAAGACGCTCGAGATTCCGGTCGCGGTCGGTTCGAAGATGCTGGACACCTACGTGGGCAAGAAGCCGACGGCCGACACCCTGCGCAGGTTTCTGGTGGGCCCGGTCGACTCGGAGATCACTGGCTGCGCCGAATCGCCCGATGGGAAGACGTTGTTCGTGAATATTCAGCATCCGGGAGAGACGACTGCGGCGGCCAACATCGGCGACACGAGCAAGTATACGAGTCATTGGCCGGGCAACGCGGGCTACGGCGCCGGCGGAACATCGGCCCGCCCTCGCTCGGCGACCCTCGTCATCACCAAAGACGACGGCGGGCGCATCGGCTCGTGAAGCAGGGTCCTCCGGCAGGGGGTCCGCATCGAGTGTCTTTTGGCGCGCGCCACAACCACCGTTCGACACCGGCTCGCTTCAGGGCCGCTCGGGTGCCGAATGCGTAACGCAGGCAGAGTTTCGCAATCGTGATGCGTTCCGCACAGTCCATTCACAATCAGGGCGTATCTCTTCGTCTTCCGAGGTTCTCAAGGAGGCCACACCGTGAACAACGAGCTGACGGGAAAAGTCGATTTCCACCTGCACTCCTGGGCGTCAAACGTCACCGACTACTACGCGGCAAACGCCTTCGCGATCCCTGAGTCGTACTCGGAACCTTTCAAGCTTCACGCGATTCTCAAACAGCGCGGGATGTCGCTGGTCACTCTCACTGACCACAACTCGATCAACGGAGTTCTCGAGCTGCTGAACGCGGGCTACCCCGATGTCTTCATTAGCGCCGAGATGACCACCACGTTCCCGGAAGACGGCTGCAATATCCACATCACAATCGCAAACGTCACCGAGAAGCAGTTCGCCGAAGCCAATCGCTTACGCCGAAATGTGTCTTCGGAACGTAACTCCCCTGCCGACCGCTTCATCGACAAGACCATTCATCTGTAGATAGCAAGTTAACTTGTCCGGTTTATGTAGCACATGATCTGTCCGGTTCTTCTCTTCGAGTCTTTCAGCCGCGCGCCGACATTTGCTCGCGCA